>JAUIEX010000057.1:0-7500 GCA_030429725.1 Alphaproteobacteria bacterium | reverse complement strand
GTCCAATATTCCTCACTGCTGCCTCCCGTAGGAGTCTGGGCCGTGTCTCAGTCCCAGTGTGGCTGATCATCCTCTCAAACCAGCTATAGATCGTAGCCTTGGTAAGCCGTTACCTTACCAACTAGCTAATCTAGCGCGGGCTGATCCTTTGGCGATAAATCTTTTCTCCGTAGAGGACATCCGGTATTAGCAGTCGTTTCCAACTGTTGTCCCGAACCAAAGGGTACATTCCCACGTGTTACTCACCCGTTTGCCACTTTATACACACCCGAAGGTGCTTTAATCGTTCGACTTGCATGTGTTAGGCCTGCCGCCAGCGTTCGTTCTGAGCCAGGATCAAACTCTCAAATTGAGTTTGAAATGCATCCATAAGGATGCGAAATCGTTGACTCGCACATTGCTGTACATAAAACCATATTTATGGTGTTACAAGAAAAACGGCAATGTACGTTACATGTCTTAGAGACATGCTTTCATAGCACGCCGTCTTTCTGTTCTGTTTCTTCACGATGTTAAATAGCGCCGAAATGACCGGATGCAGAGCGCATCCCCCGTTTCGAGGAGTTGCGTTATACGCCCCGGCGACAGGCAAAGTCAACGGCTTTATGGCAACAAGTCCAAAAAATATGCCAAGCAGCTGATTAAATTGATATTTTTTTGACACAAGCGCCCCATTCAACCCCATTTACCCCGCCCGGTGATAAGGATGGCCGGTATGAATCGTATGCGCCCGGTAAAGCTGCTCCACCAGCATCAGCCGCGCCAGCATATGCGGCAATGTCATCGCGCTAAGCGACAGCATCACATCCGCCGCCGCTTTCACCTCCGGGCTATGCCCATCGGCACCGCCCAGCAGAAAGGCAATCGGCGCGCCGGGCTTACGCGCAGGCAATTCCGAAAGCAGGGCGGCAAACCGGGCCGATGTCATCACCTTACCCTTTTCATCCAGCACCACGCGCAGGCAGCCCTCCGTTTTTGCCAGCAACTGCGCAGACTCCCGGCTTTGATCACGCCCGCCATGCTCAAAAACACACAGCCCCGGCGTGCGCTTTCGGTAATCCTCAATCGCAGCACGCGCCTGAGGGTCACTCATTCTGCCAATCGCATGCACCTGCCAGCGGTCTTTCATGGTTGATTTTTCCCTGTCCTGTGTTAAAGAGCGCAGTTCGTCATCAATAAGATATAACATGAGAGGGAAATATGGCACGCGTAACCGTTGAAGATTGTGTGGATAAGGTGGATGATCGTTTTGAGCTTGTGCTGCTGGCAGCACAACGCGCGAAAAACATTGCCGCCGGCTCACCGTTGACCATTGAACGTCAGGGCGAGAAAAACGCCGTGCTGGCGCTGCGTGAGATGGCCATGGAAAAAGTTTCCGTGGATGATCTGCGCGAAGATGTTGTTTCCTCCCTTCAGCGTTTCCGTCAATCTGAAGAAGAACAGATGGAATCCGACGTGGTTGGCACAGCCAATCCGCTGGAGCTGGAAGAAGAGCTGGAAATTATCGCTCAGGAGGCCGAGCTTCCGGAATCGGAAACCGAAGAAGAGATTGAGCGGCTGGCCGCCAATGAGGCTGCCGATGATGAATCGCTGGATGTGGAAGAGAATCTTAATTATTCCTTTGGGGACGAAGATAATGTGGATGAGGCATAGCGCCTGACCCGTCACTGATTTTCCGCTCAAACCCACCGCGCCTTCTTAAATGCTGGAGGCATTGCCCGTTTTATGATAGAATCCTCATTCTGTTGAGGCACCGCTGCTGGCCGCTGCGCCTCATTTAAGATCAAATTTTTGGCAATATAGAAGGGTTTTTGAATGCTGGATGAAGATGAAAAAATGCGGCAGCGCATCGCATTGCTGGAAGATGAACATCGCGCCCTGGATGCTTTATTGGTCGGCGAAAGCCGGATGGATCAGCTCCATATCCGCCGCCTGAAAAAGCGTAAATTATGGCTGAAGGACGAAATCGCCCGCATGTATGATTATCTCTACCCGGACAATATCGCCTGATTCTCAGGCCACCATCAAAAAACGTGATCTACGCAAGGCTGTTTTGAGAATTTCCCCTGGCCGCCGCCGGTGTGTTTGGCACGCTAACATCCTTTTCATCGCCTAAGGAAATATTCGCTAACGATGGCGCCGCCTCCACTGCAACATCTTGCGGTTCATTGGGCTTGATCACATTTTTAATCAGCCCGGCCACTGCCTCTCTGGTATCACCAACAACGTCAAGCAGCGCGGTTGTGCCGTCACCCTCTCTATAATCCGCCCGGCCTTTCACCTCCGTCTTCGGAATCTCATTTTCGTTAAAATCTGCGTCCAGAAGCTTCGCTTCATAGATTTTCTGATCACCAGCGGTCATTTCCTGCACATTATTACTTTTAGGAACAACCTTGATCGGCGTTCGAATTTCCGGCAAACGATTAATATCCCTTTCATTGCTTATTGTTACAACACCCGCAATTTTGCCATCATCCTCCAGCCCTTCGATCATCTTTTTGATCGTTCTCTCCAGCGCCCTGCCTTCCTTAGCGGAACAACCTTAACAAAGTGTTAAACGCGGCACATTTTTGCTGGACACAGACAATAGCTGCCCGCAGGCCAGTTTCACCGGCTTACGCCCAGGGCGCTTTCACACCCAAAGCATTGGCCACAGCAAGCGCGGCAACCAGCCCATCTTCATGGCAACCATCCTGCTGATACGCGCCACAAAACCACGTGCGCCGCTGACCCTGAATTTCCGGCAGCCGCGCTTGCGCAGCGGCCATCTTTCCATCACATACCGGATGTGTGAAATCGTGACGGTCAAAAATCAGTTTTTCATCGGGCATTTTCACCGGGTTAAACGTCATAAAAACCGGGCATTCCTGCGGGATATGCGGTTGCAAATGATTCATCCAACAGGTTAAAGCACCGCGCACTGCCGGCGGCGAAGTTTGTTCATGGCAGGCATAGACCCTGCTTGCCCAGCCCTTCTTTAAGGCCGGCATCAGGCTTGGGTCGCTATGCAGCACCGCTACATGGCTGCGATAGGAAAATGCGCTCAGAATTTTGCGTTCCGCCACATCGGCATCGTCCAGCAATGCCAGCGCCTTGTCCCCGTGGGTGGCCATCACCACATGGTCATAGCTTTCCATATGGCCGTGCTCATCCGTCACATCCACTTTTTCTACAAAGCGCTGAATGTTAACCACCCCGCACTGCACCCGCACATCTTTCAACTCTGCCAGAATGCGTTTGACATATTCCTGCGCTCCACCACGCACCGTGCGCCATTGCGGCCGGGCAAACGCATTGATCTGCCCATGATGATCAAGAAATGTCACAAAGGCCCGCGCCGGAAGCTCAAGCATTGCCTCCGGTGGGCAGCCCGGCATGCTTCCCGCCAGCGGCAACACATAATAGCGCCGGAACCACTCCCCCGCTTTCAGTTCATCCAGCCATTGGCCAAGCATAACGGCACGATCACCGCGCAGCAGGCTGGCTGCCTGCCGGCGAAAATGCAGAATATCGCGCAGCATTCGCCAAAATGCCGGCTTTGGCCAGTTTCTGCCCTGCCCCAGCAGCCCTTTAAGCGTCCCATCATATTCCAGCATCTGGCCATTTTCCCGCTGCACCGCCACGCCGAAGGACATCACGCTTTTATCCGTTGTCACTTGCAGCGTTTTGAACAGCGCATTTAATTGCGGGGAATGGGGCTCGTTATAAACGGAAAACCCCGTATCCACGCAAATTTCACGCATTCCATCCTTCGTGGGATAATTGACCTTTACACTGCGCGTCTGCCCGCCCACGGAGACATTTTTCTCATAAACCGTCACCTGATGCCCGGCTTTGGTCAGCAGCCATGCCAGGTTCAAACCGCTCAGGCTACCGCCGATCACCGCCAGTTTCAGCGGCGCATTCACCCGCAAGTGACGTTCCTGATCAATAACATGGCTCATGCCTCTGTTTTTACAGAAACCGCCGCGCTCCCACCATGGAAATCACCGGATTTTCAGCTTCCGGCGCTATCTTCTGCCGGGGATGTGTTCTCCGCTGCCACCACTTCCGCACTCACTGCCACTTTGGCCGGACGCAACAGCCGGTCTTTCAGCAGATAGCCCGCCTGCACCGTCTCAATCACGCAATTCGGCGCAACATCCGGCATCGGCACCCGCGCCACCGCCTCATGCTCCGCATGGTTAAACGCCTCACCCTGCGCCGGCTCAAGCCGTTTTAAGCCCTGTCTGGCGAAGATTTTTTCCAGCTCTTCCCGTGTCATCGCCACGCCTTTCAGCAGCGCGTCCAGCGCCTCACCCGCATTTTCCACCGGGGACGGCACCGCCTTTTCCGCGCGGTAGAGATTTTCCAGCACATCCAGCATGTCGCGCACCAGATTCGCCACGCCATATTTCCGCGCATCATCCACATCCCGCGCCGTGCGCTTGCGTAAATTCTCCATTTCCGCCGCCGTGCGCAGCCAGTTATCCTTCATTTCCGCAAGTTCGGCCTGCGCCTGCGCCAAGTGCGCTTCAACGCTCAATTCCTCCGCCGGCGCGGACGGCGCCGTTACGTCAGCCTCCTGATCGGCTCCCTGTAAAATTTCCGCTTCCGGTTGCTGTGCCTGCTTCGTCATGATTTTCCCACCTCATTTACAATCGATTGCACAGTACCTAGTAAATCTATAAACATCATTCAATATCTGACATTCATATTTTTTTGAGGAAACACGCCCATGCCCAATCTTGCCGAGAAACTTTCCACCATCCGTCCTTCCGGCCGCCAGCCCAACCAGCTGCGTGCCATTAAGATTGAAACCAATGTCAGTGAGCATGCCGAAGGCTCCTGCCTGATCCATTGCGGTAAAACGCGTGTGCTTTGCACCGCCAGTGTGGAAGATCGCATTCCGCCATGGCTGCGCAATTCCGGGCAGGGCTGGGTTACGGCGGAATATGGCATGCTGCCACGCTCCACCGGGGAGCGTATGAACCGCGAAGCCGCGCGCGGCAAGCAGGGCGGGCGCACGGTGGAAATTCAGCGGCTGATTGGCCGCTCCCTGCGTTCGGTGGTGGATTTGAAGAAGCTTGGCATGCGTCAGGTGGTGGTGGATTGTGACGTGCTGAACGCCGATGGCGGCACGCGCACCGCGTCCATCACCGGTGGTTATGTGGCGCTGCATCTGGCCATGCAGCATCTGGTGGATCAACGCATCTTAAGCGCCATGCCGCTCACCGGGCAGGTGGCCGCCATTTCCTGCGGCATTTTCCGCGATCTGCCCGTGCTGGATCTGGACTATGCCGAAGACAGCAACGCCGAAGCCGACGCCAATTTTGTGCTGACCGATCAAGGCGGCATCGTGGAAATTCAGGGCACGGCGGAAGGTGACCCGTTCAGTGAGGAACAATTTTCCGCCATGTTCGCGCTGGCCAAATCCGGCATTGCCGAGCTGGTGGAACATCAGAAAGAAGCCATCAGCGCCGTCATTTAGGCCGTGTGAGCACTCTCTCTTACTCCCGGCTCGCTCTGCGCAATAACTCCCCCTTTCCGCCTGCGCAATAACTCCCCCTTTACGGGGGAGTCTGCATCTCACTTAACACGAGCGGTCGCGCCATGCGCGGAGCGAGTGTTCATAATAAACATCAGGTGGGGGTCATCTTTTTAAATTTGCTCCTGAAAAGTTCTTCTGAACTTTTTGGGTGAGCCTAAGATGCTGCGCATCACTGAAGAGGCTCGCCTCCTGGCTCGCACGGTATCCATAGGCACAGACACATAACTCCCCCTTTCCGCCTGCGCTAAAGCTACGGCGCGACAAGCACGGGGGAGTCTGCATCTTTGATGCAGGTGGGGGTCATCTTCTTTGATTTTCTCCGGGAAATTCTCCTGAATTTCCCACCCGGCTGCGCCGTCGCGAAGCTCAAGGCTGGCGCGGTCTTCCGCCTTCACTAAAGTTACGGCGAGACAAGCCTGACCGCGCGGGAATGACTATGAAGAAATTTAAAAAAACAACCCGCCCACAAAAAAAGCCCCACTCCCTTGCGGGAATGAGGCCTTTTTTGCTTCCGTTTCGTGGAAGAATACGCCCGGTGTGACATGTGCAATGTGGCATATAGCCACGGCGCACATCACCGAGAACGCCTGCCTAAGGCAGGATGCATGAAGACTACTTTAAAAGAAAGCAGTCATTAGGTTGTAACCATGTTTTCGCTTTAACTCATCATCCTTTATATTTTCGTATGGAACTGATGATGAAATTGATGTTTCCCGGTAGACTTCGTAACCGTTCACCACAGTGTCAGCAAAGGAAAACTGCACAACCATTTTGTTTTCATTGTTGTCAAAATACCTTACGGTAAATTGTGCATTAGGATCACTTACTTCGATGAGAGCATTCTTTGTTGCTCTACTTGCGAAAGCAACAAAAGCATCGTACTCTCTATGGAGCATAGTGTCGCCATCGACACTGAAACGAGTTTCGTGGAATTTCACATTCTGACCCTCATGTTTTTCCATCTGGCTGTAATACCAATCGTTTGAGGAGTGCTTACCTCCAATGAAATGGTACTTGAGCACCTCTGGAAGCTCTGGCTCAACCTCCTCCTTCTCGAGGAAGCACCCGCTCAGCAGCGCAGCTGCGAGCAGTGTGATTAAAAAATTTGAAATTTTCATAATATTGAAAGTTTTTGGTTCTACACTATCCCAGTGAACCTGTTTTATTATTTTGTTTGAAAATAATGGGATAGCGCCATTCCGACCGCCAGTTTCAGCTTTCTGCGTTCCTTCACGCCCAATGCATATGTTGATCCACGCCACCTTGCGGTTGCGCTTCAATCGACGACTGATTCCTCCCGCATTGGAAGGGTCTTTCATCATCTCTACTCATATAACATCAGGTGGAATTCCTGAAGAAAGCTTCCGGTGGAAGCAAGAACGAAACTGTAGAATAACAGAATTTTGCGTAAAATACAATATAATTAACAATTTCTTAAGAATACCCCGCCATGCCGGAGGGCGGAAGGGAAGAGGGAAGAGGGAAGAGGGAAGAGGGAAGAGGGAAGAGGGAAGAGGGAGTTATAACACCGCGCGAGGGGTTGCGCTGAAAGCGCAGAGCGAGCCGGGAGACATTGCGAGCCAGGAGGCTCGTTTCTTCAGTGATGCGCAGCATCTTAGGCTCATTGCGATGTTCAGGAAGAACATCGCAGGAGCGAATATAAAGAAATGACCCACACCTGAATTTTCTCGCTGGCGCTCAAAATTCAGACTCCCCCGTAAAGGGGGAGTTATAACACCGCGCGAGGGGTTGCGCGAATGCGCAGAGCGAGCCGGGAGTAAGAGCGCGAGGGGTTGCGCGGAGCGCAGAGCGAGCCGGGAGTAAGAGTGCGAGGGGTTGCGCGGAGCGCAGAGCGAGCCGGGAGACATTGCGAGCCAGGAGGCTCGCCTCTTCAGTGATGCGCAGCATCTTAGGCTCATTGCGATGTTCAGGAAGAACATCGCAGGAGCGAATATAAAGAAATGACCCCC
>JAUIEX010000005.1 GCA_030429725.1 Alphaproteobacteria bacterium | reverse complement strand
CCCCAATTTTCAGATGAAGTGGAACAGGTGATGATTTAGGTTTTTGTTGGAACTTAGCAATTTCAACAAAGGATTAGATCATGTCAAAGACGGTAATATATACCCACCTGTCCGCGCAGGAGAGGTGGCAGATAAAGGCTTTATTGACAAGCGGGAAGAGCATTCGAGCGATTGGGTTTCAGTTGGGTCGCAGCCCATCTACGATCCACCGTGAGCTGGCACGTGGCCGCACGCAGAAGGGTGGTTATAGCCCAAAACATGCGGTGACAAAGGCATGCAGAAGTCGCTCTCTTTCCGGAATCAAGCGCAGCAAGCTGGATGGTGCGCTGTGGAAGCTTGTTCGCAATTGCCTGTTGCAGCGTTGGAGTCCGGAACAAATTGCCGGCAGGTTCACGCTTTGCGGCGCAGCAACTATCAGCCACAGCACGATTTATCGTGGCATATACAGGCGGAATGATGCGCGGATATTGGGTTGTTTGCGGCATCAAGGCAAGCGCTATAAGAAGCATGGCAGGGCTGGTAGAAGCCTGATTCCCAACCGAGTGGATATCAGCCAGCGGCCAGATATTGTTAGGCAGAAGCAGCGCATTGGAGACTGGGAGGGTGATACGGTGGTTAGCGGCAAAAATGGCTCCGGAGCTTTGGTGACATTGGTGGACAGAGCCTCAAAATATACCTGCATCCAAAGAGTGGAGCGCAAAACCGCAGAGCAGGTGAATCAAGCGATTATGGCACTGCTGAAGCCATATAAGTACAAAACGCACACCATCACATATGATAATGGGGCTGAGTTTGCGCGGCATCAGCACATCAATACGATCCTGCAAAGCCAATCTTACTTCGCAACACCCTATCATAGCTGGGAGCGTGGCCTGAACGAACACACAAATGGTCTCATCAGGCAGTTCTTCCCCAAGAAAACCAACTTCAAAACCATCACTGATATGGAGGTAAACGCCGTGCAAAAACTACTAAACAACAGGCCTAGAAAAGTGCTAAACTACCTCACTCCAGCAGAGGCCTTCTTCAGAACCATACCGTTCCACCTCATCCGATAATGGGCGCGCAACGGATAACTATAACGATATTAATAATATTAAGCGAGAAATTGAAAAGATTAATCAGCAAGGCAACCAAGAGATTGACCTTGCTGAAGTGAAGCTTCATATGCGCATTTTTAACGCGCCGGATGAAGCAGCAGGAGAAGGCTATTCCCAAACTTTCAATTTGCGTTATGGCGTTAGCAACGAAAAAGCCATCGCACTTTCAGAACATGCAAAGGAAAATGGCCTGAATGTCACCGGCATTGTTTTTCATCCGGGCAGTGGCTCTGAAGATCCGGCAAAGTGGGATTATGGCATCCAAAAAGCGGCGGAACTGACCAAGAGCCTGAAGGATGAGGGCATTACCATTGATACGCTTAATTTAAGCGGTGGCTTTGACCCCTCCGTGAGTGTTGAAAAATACACAAATCATATTATGCCAAAAATTCAACAGGCCTATAATAAGGAAGGCCTCGAAACACCTGCAAATATTGATACCGAGCCCGGGCGATGGATTGTGGCCAATAGTGAAGTTCTGATAGGTAAAGTCTCTAATGTTAAAATGTCTGAAGATGAGCCACCGCGCAAAATTGTAACTTTAACAACGGGCGTTTCAGAAAATGGCACATTGCCGGGGCTTGGGCTTGGCTTTGATTTTTATCAGGTGGACCGTGAAAAGGGCACTGTAACTAAGCTTGATAATAATGGAACGCACATGGGCGCATTGCATGGCCGCGCTTGCGCTGATTTTGATCGAATGACTGCTCATAATCCAAAGATGCCTAATAATGGTGATATTCCAATTCCAAATGAAATCAATCCAGTTAATCCCAATGTGGATGACATTATCATGGTGGCATCCGGCGCCGGGGCGTATTCTAAATTTATGGAGCGCAACCATTGGTGCGGCATCTGGCCACCCGTTCAGGCAGATGTTGGGCAATTTAAGCAAATTACCGATCCGGAGGTTTATAAAGAAGTTGTAACGGAGAATTTTGGTGCCAAGGCACTTTTATTTGTCAAAAGCTTCGTTGGCCTTGTGCCGGAAGGTTTAAATATTAAGGGAGTTGGCAATATCACCAGCTCCATGCTTGCTAAAATATCAAAACTACCTGAAAAAGTTAAAGAGCTTGGTCAGGCAGCCATGCAAGCAGTTGGGAGCTTTGTTGCAGATGCACTTAAACGATAAAAATAAAGACCAGATCAATCAGATTGATCTGGTCAAAGGTGTTGATAAACACACCGGCTCCGCCATCTGGGCTTATGTCCTGATTCCGGAGGACAAAGTAAAAACCTACCGCAAGAAATTAAAAACCATGGGCGGTGGGTTTGAACAGGAAGGCGCTGTTGTGCTTTATTGGGGCGTGGGTGAAACCGTGCCGGAAGAATATACGAAAAAAGTCGCGTCCCTGCTGAATAACGCTTAGTCTTCAAAAAGAAGGGTAAATTCTGTGAACGAATAAGTGGTGTCCCCTGCGGGGATCGAAGCCGACTCTATAAGTTGTTGATATAATTAACTAAAAAATGGTGGGCGGTAATGGATTCGAACCATCGACCTCTACGATGTCAACGTAGCGCTCTAACCAACTGAGCTAACCGCCCGCAATATTCACAGGGATGTAGCATTCCTGCGCTCAGTTGTTTAGCGCTTTTTCACTCACGCGCCGTAAGGCTGGCCAACTGAGCTAACCGCCCTGATTCCTTTTCAGAGAACACAGGGTTTAAATCGGCTGTGCCTGAAAAACAATGGAAAAGATGACGCTGATGGCTGGAGCCTATACCGCGCGTTTTAAATAATCCGCCATGAGTGTTTTGATTTCTCCGCCGGAAAAGCGGACTTTCACATGGCTGCCGGAAACGCTCAACACCGTGCCTTTGCCGAACATAGTGTGGAACACGGATTGGTTGGGGGAGAAGGATTTTTGATTGCTCCCTGCAAATTCTCCTGAATTTGCAATGGAGCGCTGCTTCGCAGGCTCATGGCTGCGCTCGCCTTCTGGCTCGCAACGCATACTAACACCGCCCACTTGTCCTTCTTCCGTGAAGTTCAAAGAGGTGTTGTTAATGCTTGCGTTGCTTCCACCTGAAACATTGCGATAGCGATGTTTTTCAGCTGAAAAACCGTTGCTAGATTGCGCGGGTTGTTTGTTATATCCACCGCCATGGCTGCCACCATAGCCACTATTATATGCACCATTGCGGCGCCGCGCCACCTGCACTTCCTCAATATGCTCCGCCGGCAATTCATCAACAAAGCGGCTGGGAATGCTGGCCACCTGCTTGCCATAGGTGAAGCGATTCATGGCATAGGTAATGGCCAGGTGTTTGCGCGCGCGGGTGATGGCAACATAAGCCAGACGGCGCTCTTCCTCCAGCCCGCGTTTGCCGTTTTCATCCATGGCACGCTGGGAGGGAAACAGCCCCTCTTCCCAGCCACAGGCAAACACCACCTCAAATTCCAGCCCCTTGGCGGCGTGCATGGTCATGACGCTCACCATGTTATCATCCGGCACGCTGTCACTATCGGCGACCAGGCTCACATGCTCCAGAAATTGCTCGATCGATTCAAAATCGCGCAGTGCGCCCAGCAACTCTTTTAAGTTATCCACCCGCCCCGGCGCTTCGGCCGCCTTGCTGTTTTTCCACATGGCAAGATAGCCGGATTCATTAAAGATCTGTTCCACCACCTCCCAATGCGGCCTGCCGGAGGCAAAAGCCTGTTGCCAGCGGGTGAAATGATCGGAAAGCTGTTTCAATGTGGCTTCCAGTTTTGGTTTTAAGCGTTTTGCGGTGATGCTGTCCCGCACGGATTGCATCAGGCTGATATTGCGTTCCTGCGCCGTGTCGCGCAATTGCTGCAACGCAACATTGCCCAGCCCGCGCTTGGGGTTGTTGATGATGCGCTCCAGCGAGAGGTCATTTTCCGGCATCACGGCGGCGCGGATATAGGCGATGGCGTCGCGAATTTCCTGCCGCTCATAGAAGCGCAAACCGCCCACGATGCGGTAAGGAATGCCCGCGGCAATGAACGCTTCCTCAAAGCTGCGCGTTTGATGCCCGGCGCGTACCAGCACCGCGCATTGCTGGTAGGTGATGCCCATTTCCCGCTGGGCATTCTCCACGCAGGCGCAGACAAATTCTGCCTCCGCGCGGTCATCAATCATGGGAATCAGCTTCACCTTTTCCCCTTCGGTTGCGCTGCAATAAAGCGTTTTGCCCAGCCGGTCTTCGTTAAAGCTGATAAGATGGCTGGCCGCGCCCAGAATATGCGGTGTGGAGCGGTAATTTTCTTCCAGACGAATCACCGGCGCCTGCACGCCGTTTTCATCGGAAAAATCACGCTCAAAGCGGAGGATATTTTCCACCTCCGCCCCGCGCCAGCCATAAATGGACTGGTCGTCATCCCCCACGCAGCAGAGATTGGCCGGCCGGTGATCCCCACGGATAGCCAGCAATTTCAGCCACAGATATTGCGCCACGTTCGTATCCTGATATTCATCCACCAGCATGTATTTGAAACGTTTGTGATAATCCGCCAGAATGGCCGGATGGCGCTGAAAAAGCCGGATGGAATAAAGCAGAAGATCGCCGAAATCCATCGCGCCCATCCGCTGCAACCGCGCCTGATAAGTTTCATAGAGCTTGACTTCATGCGCTTCGCCGCCATGTTGCGCTGCAGCATCCGGCATGATGGCCTTATCCTTCCAGCGCTCGATGATGGCATGCATCACTCGTGGCGGAAAGCGCTTCACATCCAGCCGCTGCTCCTCCATCAGGGTTTTAATCAGGCGCAGCTGGTCATCGGCATCCAGCACCACAAAATTGGGAGGAAAATCAATCAGCTCCGCATGGCGGCGCAAAATCCGCAGACACAGCGAGTGGAACGTGCCCAGCCACAGGCCGGTGGCCTGCTCCCCCACCAGATCGGTGATGCGCTGCTGCATTTCGCGCGCAGCCTTGTTGGTGAAGGTGACGGCCAGAATCTGCGATGGCCATGCCAGCCGCCGGCTTAAAATCTGCGCGATGCGGGTGATCAGCACCCGCGTTTTTCCCGTACCCGCCCCGGCCAGCACCAGCAGCGGGCCTTCGGTATGCTCCACCGCTTTGCGCTGGGTTTCGTTCAGGCCGGAGAGATCAAGCGGTGCGGGTGGGGGCGTCTCATCCCACGGTTCGGCGGTGTCAAACAGCGCATCACTTGGCATGAAATTTGGCGGAATAAAAGACATCCCGTTATCATAGGGCGGCAAACCCTAAAGCGCAGCAAAAAGATGGGGGGCTAAACAGCTAGCCTTTAGACAAACCACCTTTTTCAACTGATATGTTCATGCAGGAATGCCTATTTTCTAATGCCCAGCTATTAATCTCAGATTTCATGCTGCCAGCCAGTGCGTTCGCGTCTATATTTGGATCATATGCTACCTCAATCACAAGACTAAGGCGATCTGTGACATTACGCCTGTTTGGCTCTCCGGACTGGGCATTTGCGCTTAGATTAATAATGTTATTGCTGAAATTATCTCTTAAGAGTGTTTCTAGGCCTTGCCTTGCCCTCTGTTGATTAAACTTAATATGCGTACCATCAGGCCTTTTCTTGTCAGGATCAATTTTAAAGATAACATTCATTTTAAAAGTATTTTCTAAATTTGGGTTAAAACCATCGCCATAGGGCGGTGGTGTTTTGGTCATAAACAATCTCCTGTCTCTTAACCCGCTTAAAATACACTATTTTTACTGTTTCAGATAGAGATAAAGTGTGGGGCGGAAGAGCCTAACAGGCAGCACTTGACGAAACTGTGGAGAAAACGCATCATGCACCCATGCCGATTATTCCGCCTTCTGTTGTTGCCGTTGCTTCCGACCATGCCGCGCCGCGTTTGCGGGCGCTGCTTGCCGAAGAGCTGGCCGTGCTGGGGGTTGAGGTGATTGATCTGGGCGCCGATGGCAGCGAGCCGGTGGATTATCCGGATTATGCGGAAAAACTCACCGCTGCGATTTTGCATGAAAAGGCACAGATGGGGCTGCTGATTTGTGGCAGCGGCATTGGCATGAGCATTGCCGCTAACCGCCATGCGGGCATCCGCGCGGCCTTGTGCCATAACGAAGAAACAGCCCGGCTGGCGCGGCAGCATAATGATGCGAATGTGCTATGTTTAGGCGCACGGGTGATGACGGAGGCCGAAGCGCAAGGCGCGGTGCGGGTTTTTTTCAGCACACCCTTTGAAGGCGGCCGCCATCAGCGCCGCGTAGAGAAACTGGGCTAAGCATCCCTTCCGGCGCCAGCCACTTACTTTCCCTTGCCCGGCGTGGTGAAACCCGCTAGAAAACGGCATCATATTGACCTTTGGAGAGAAAACCATGGCTGAAAGCAACGTGGCATCCCTGCATGCTGAATTCCCTAATGCAGAAACAAAACAGTTTTTCCAAACCGGGCTGAAAAATGCCGATGCGGAAATATTCAATGCCCTGCAGGGCGAGGAAAACCGCCAGCAAACGCAGATTGAACTGATTGCTTCAGAAAATATTGCCAGTCAGGCCGTGTTGGATGCGCAGGGTTCTGTCTTTACCAACAAATATGCCGAAGGCTATCCGGGCAAGCGTTATTATGGCGGTTGCGAATTTGCCGATCAGGTGGAGCAACTGGCGATGGATCGCGCCTGCGCGCTGTTTGATTGCGTTTATGCCAATGTGCAGCCCAATTCCGGCTCGCAGGCCAATCAGGCGGTGTTTAATGCGCTGATTCAGCCGGGGGATACGATTCTGGGGCTTTCACTGGCCGCCGGTGGGCATTTGACCCATGGCGCGGCGCCCAACCAGTCCGGCAAATGGTTTAACGCCGTGCAATATGGCGTGCGTAAAGAAGATGGGCTTTTGGATTATGACGAATGTGAAAAGCTGGCAAAACAGCATCAGCCTAAGTTGATTATTGGCGGGTTCTCCGCCTATCCACGGGTGGTGGACTGGGCGCGTTTACGTAAGATTGCGGATTCCGTCGGGGCGTATTTCATGGTGGATATGGCGCATGTGGCGGGGCTGATTGCGGCCGGGTCTTATCCTTCCCCATTGCCGCACGCGCATGTGGTGACCACCACCACGCATAAAACATTGCGCGGCCCACGCGGTGGAATGATTTTGAGCAATCACCCGGAACTGGTGGTGCGCAAAACGCCATCCGGAAAAGATGTGTTGCTGGGAAATGCGATTAATTCCGCCATTTTCCCCGGCATTCAGGGCGGCCCTTTGGTGCATGTGATGGCGGCGAAGGCTGTGGCGTATGGTGAGGCTTTGCAGCCTTCCTTTAAAGCCTATGGCCAGCAGGTGATTGATAATGCCCGCGCGCTGGCGGAAACGCTGGTTAAGCGTGGTGTGGATATTGTGACCGGCGGCACGGATAATCACATTGTGCTGGTGGATCTGCGGCCGAAGAATCTGACCGGCAAAGCCGCCGAGGAAGCGCTGGAGCGTGCCGGGCTGACCTGTAATAAGAACGCGATTCCGTTTGATCCGCAACCGCCATTTGTGACCTCCGGTGTGCGCCTTGGAACACCGGCCGGTACGACGCGCGGTTTTGGTGTGGTGGAATTTGCCCAGGTGGGTGAGTTGATTGGCGATGTGCTGGACGCGCTGGAGAAAAACGAAGCTGGCGACGCGGCAGTGGAAAAAGCCACGCTGTCCAAAGTGAAAGCTTTGTGTGCTCGCTTCCCGATCTATGGCGGGAAGGGTTAGTTTCGTATATAATCCTCATATACAATTATGGATGATTATGGTATTCTCTCACAAGTTACGCATTTTGAATGGGATGAGGGGAATGCAACAAAGAACTGGGAAAAACACCGTGTTAATCAAGCTGAATCGGAGCAGGTATTTTTCAATCGCCCGCTATTACTGCTTGATGATAGAAAACATTCACTATCAGAAACACGCTATTTTGCGCTGGGTAAAACAAACGCCGGGCGAAAGCTTTTGGTTGTTTTTACTCTTCGTGGCACGGCGATTCGGGTTATTTCCGCGCGCGATATGAGTCAAAAGGAACATTCTCACTATGACAACGCGTAAAACCATCCCGGAATTTGCCAGCGAGGAAGAGGAGCGTCTCTTCTGGCAAACGCATGACAGTGCCGATTATCTGGACTGGTCGGAAGCAAAGCATGTGAAAATGCCAAACCTCAAACCCTCCACAAAGACCATTTCCGTTCGTTTGCCGGAGCCGTTACTTGAAGATATTCGTATGCTTGCAAATAAACGGGATGTTCCTTACCAATCCTTGCTTAAGGTGATGCTGGCGGATGCCGTTCACCGTGAAATCAATCCGGATTAGGTTCTCTCATGCGCTGCCCGTTTTGTGGAAATGAAGATAGTCAGGTGAAGGATTCACGCCCGTCGGAGGATGCCACATCCATCCGGCGGCGGCGTTCCTGCCCGGCCTGCGGTTCACGCTTTACCACCTTTGAGCGGGTGCAGCTGCGGGAGCTGAATGTGTTGAAACGTGATGGGGAAAAGACCCCGTTTGACCGGGATAAATTACTGCGCTCCCTGCAGATTGCCGCCCGCAAGCGCCCGGTTTCCGAGGAGCAGCTGGAGAAGATCGTCAACGCCATTATACGCAAGCTGGAAATGAGCGGCGAGCAGGATATTCCCTCCGAGCGCATCGGGGAGGAGGTGATGGAATCCCTCGCGGATGTGGACAAGGTGGCGTATATCCGTTTTGCTTCGGTCTATAAGGATTTTCAGGAAGGCAGCGATTATCAGGCGTTCATCGAAAAGTTGAATTAAAGCGAACCAACATGCCTTAATTTGGGGCTTATTTTTATTAAGCCGCCTAAAATCTCCGTCTCACCGGCTTGTGGACTTATTTTAGCTTCCTCTTCTTCCTCGCTTCCATCCATCGCTTCGCCGGAGCCATTGCTTTCGGTGCGGCTATTATGTTTAGCCGCCGCTTTTACTTTTCCGCGTGAGTTTTGACCATGGGCAACAGGATGATCCCCTGATTTCTGAGAGCCGGAAACACCCATCGAAACACCGAAACTATCTGAGCCGGAGGGTGGCGTAGCGGCGGCGGTGTTGCTGCCAATGCCGGATGCCGCTTGAGTGGCTTTAATAGTGGCGCCCGCATTCTGGGTGACCTGAATAATCAGATCAGTGATGTCTGAGGAGGTCTGATCGCCATCCGTTGGATCAACGGGATCGACCGGATCAACGGGATCGACCGGATCCACCGGGTCAACAGGATCGACCGGATCCACCGGGTCAACAGGATCGACCGGATCTGTCGGCGTTCCACCCCCGCTTGAAGAACCGGTGCTTGGTATGGCTGTCACTGTTAGCGTGCCGGCAGGGTCGGAATATTGCAGATTGTAATTATTATCCACACCTCCGGCGAGTGTAATGTCGTACTCTCCCACAGCGCTATCGGCATCTGCTATCGTTGAGGCCGTGGGTTCGCTATCAATATCCGACGCATCATCGGTTAATTTAAAACCATCATAAGAGAAGACAAATTCCGGGTTGGCTTCACCGGCTTGACGCGTTGGCACGGTATCTAAAAGTGCCACGGTCAGATCCGCTTTTGTTAAAGTAAGCGTGCCGTTCACATAGGTGAAATCATAATTGGTATCATCACCGCCGGCGGCTATAATATCATAATCCGCAACATCACTATTTTGCAGTGCAACCGTGCTATAGGTTGGCGCGGTATCCAGATCATTCTCATCATCTGTCAGTTTAAACCCGGCAAAAGCACCCGTTAATGTTGGGTTTTCTTCGCCATATTCACGGCTCAGATCATCTGCTGTCACCGTCAGCATCGCTTTGGTTACAGTAAGATCTCCTGCGTTAAAACTATATTGATAGCCCAGAGGATTCTCAAGGGTGCCGAGAGTAGCGGTCAAAGCGTTACTATAGCTGCCCGCGTCATCTCCGGCACTATAGCTGTTTGAAAAAGAGGCGCTGCCAGTTTGCCCAATATTTGAAATAAGATCATCCCCCACAAGCCCGGAACCATAGCTAAGCGAACCGGCGCCGGCATAAGCATCGCCATATTCAACCGTATCATCTGCCACATTAAGCACTAATGTTGGTTGGGTTGACGTGCTGTAAACAAAGCGATTGCCCGAACCAATCGTGGCCGGTGCATCACCGGCATAATCTTTGTTAAAGTCACTTGCTGAGGGCAACAGGCCGTCTCGCACATTTCCCACAGGTGAATCACTATACACCAACCATCTGCTATTGCTTGCAGACAGCGCATCATCACCGGCAGAATTGACCAAATCATCACCGGCGGATAACACAAGTGCGTTGGCCGTGGCGCTGCTTGTGGCGATATCGGCATTTAAAATAAGATCACCGCCGGCGCGCACTAAGATTGTATCATCACTGCTAATATCGGCGGCATTGGTAAAATCATCGCCGGTGAGAATTGTTAAAGGGCCTTCCCAGCTTGTGGTATTATTGGTCACGGCGCCACCGTCACTACGCCCAAAAATATAGCTCCCAAAGCCTTCCTGAATTTCCGTCACTAAAGCATCTGAAATGCTAACGTCCGGGCTGCCGCCGGAGCCAATGCCAATAGCATCCCCGCTGGTGGATTGCTCAAATGTGAGCGTTCCGGTGCCGGCTTCAAAGCTTCCGGTTGGGCTGTCGCTAATCCATTTCAGATCACCGATAATGGCATCATTTGCCACCACCGCATCGGCTGAGATTGTAAGATTGCCATTACTATTAATTGCCCCACCGCCCGCTGTCAGCGTTACCATAGCTGAGTTTTGAGCGTTCAGCGTTAAAGCATGGTCAATATTGATATTTCCGGTGCCACCGGCATTAAAACTGATATTACCACCAGCGCCGGTGCGGTTTGTAACAATACTCCCTGCGGAGGCGGTGCTGATATCGCCATTGGTTGTTGTTAGAGAAATGCTACGATCATTTGATAATGTTAAGGCCGTGCCCTGAAGGTCTAATGTAATGCTGTTATCGGCCGCCAGAACAATATCTGCGCTGGATGATAAACGCTCAAGATATCCTGCGGTGAATGAAGAAAAACCGTCCGATGCCATCGCCTTGGCGGCTTCATTCGCCCCGGTGCCCGCAGGGGATAAGTTAATGCCCCACTTGACGGATTGATATTGCTCTATGAGGTTTCTGTTCTCGGTGCTGAGATCATCACTAAAATTAATAACTTCAGATATATTACCATCCAGATAAAATCCCGGCTGTGTGCCGGTGCCGGAAACATTATTATATGCTCCTAAAAAGAAGTGGTTTCCGCCATCAAGATCCGTGCCCAATGCCGACGCCGCCACGGATTTACGCGAAGCGCCATCAATGTATAACGTATCGGTTCCGCCTCGTCTAACAATCTGACTTGCAAGCGCGGCGCTGGAAGAGCTGTATGCCGTGGAGGCATTATTATTGCCCGCTTCAATATCAAAGAGTGCCGTTAAACTTCCTGAATTATGAAAGAGTGCGTAACGTCCATCCTGGCCTGAATAATATGATTTTGCATAAATCACACCCGTCGATGGCCCATCAAACTGGAAGCTGGCAAACATGGATAAATCATTGGTTCTTAAATCCAGAATATCACCACCATCTAAAAAATCGTCGGTGCCATCAAACTTGAGCGTACCAGCGCCATTCTGACCGTTCGATACCCAAAGCGGCATTTTGCTCTCTATCGCTTGGGCAACATTATTCGTCCCGGCGGAGGACTTATCCCCAAGATTGCTGACCAGGCCCCTTCTTAAATCTAAAGCCGTATAATCCTGGGTTAGCGCTTCCCCAACCGTGATTGTGGTGCCTGAAATTCCGGTGATTGTGTAGGTATCGGCGCCCATTGCATCGGCGGCGGTGGTGGTGCCTGCTGCGCCAAGCCTGATTCTTGCGCCCACGGCCAGGTTGCCGGAAACATCACCTGCGGTAGTGATTGTGTTTGAACCGCTTGTTCCTGATGCCGTTGTTGATAAACCATTCGTAGAGTAT
This sequence comes from Alphaproteobacteria bacterium, assembly GCA_030429725.1. Taxonomy (GTDB): domain Bacteria; phylum Pseudomonadota; class Alphaproteobacteria; order Rickettsiales; family UBA8987; genus JAUIEX01. The sequence continues at coordinate 47,417 of JAUIEX010000005.1, read as the reverse complement.
GTTAGCGTCACTTCGGAAGCGTCACTGGCGTCTAACCAGGCTTCAAGATCCGCAACATCCGAAGGCGCAAAAGTGCCATAGATGGTGATGTTGGCAGGGTCTAAAAGATACGTTCCTTTACGGCCATTTTCTGCCGTTAAATCTGCAAAGCCAGTGGCAGAAAGATGTATCTTGCCGGAAGTTTCCAAGAAGCCGCCATGGCCGGAGGCCACGCCGCCCCTTGCCAGCACCAAACCTCTGAAGTCTGTGGTGTCATCACTCCAGAAAATAGTTCGGCCGGCATCGCCATCTTCAATGGCGTCATTAAGCACCAATGTCTGCGCGTCAACAAATAAGCTTTTGGCGGTTTGTGTTTTGCCTTTGCCTAAATAATCACCCCCAATCTTGATGCTGCCACCGGCGCGATGATGATGGTTTAAAAATTCTTCTTCACTACGAACTTCATTCTCCGCCGTGAGGGTGGCCGTGCCTGAAAATTCCGGCTTAATGGTTGGAATAGGAGCCTTATTGCCAGAGGCATCAATCACCGTGCCGTTGACAATCGCAATATTGTCCCCCGTCACTTCAACAACACCACCCTGCGCCGCCGCCGCCGTTCCGCTAACGTCCAATAGGGCATTATTCAGCAAAACAGTGCTGTTGCCTGCTTTCCGGCTGCCATTGCTACCACCGGCACTAATAGTAATTTTCCCGGCTTTCTGCGTTACCGATGGCGCTTTTATCTCACCTTCAATCACGATTAAACTATCAACAATATCCTTGCCGGCGGCTGCGGTGATATTCACCGTTCCGCCCGCTGCTTCAATCAGCCCGGTATTGGAAACCAATTGAGATTTAACCGCGTCGCTCACGGCAATATTAACAAGCCCGTCACCATGCAAATCGACAGACATCGTATCGCCCGATGCCAGATGCACATTGCCAAGCTTTGCTTTAATAATGCCATTATTAATCACATTTGGGGCAACTAAACCAACAAGACCCGCTTCTTTTGCCGTGATCGTTCCCTGATTAACAATCACCGCATCAGGGCGGCCTGATTTATTAAAATCCATCCTGCCCTGAATAAAATTATTCGTCTCAATATCCGCCGTGCTGGCAACGATCCCACTCACATCAACAACACTATCCTTGCCGAAAAACATCCCATTGGGATTAACCAATATGATTGTGCCATCCGCCGTTAATGTTCCAAGAATTTTTGATGGGTCATTGCCGTTGATACGGTTTAAAGCAATGGAGCCGCTTGAAGGCTGGTTAAAATTAGTCTGTTCATCCACCGCAATATCAAATGAGCGCCAATCAATTACCGCTTTATCCGTATGCTGTTTCACATTCAGTTTTTTGCCGGACGTCTCAATTGAAGCACGACCGTGCACAACCGTGCCGCCAAGTGGGTTGGCATAAACTGCCGCACTTTGAATCAAAAAACAGAGCGTTGTAAAAACGACAAACGGCTTAATGATTAATTTTTGATACATATTGGTTCCTATTGCACTCCAGCCCAGCTATTTTAGCGCAAGAAAATTAACAAATTATATACTATTGCATCATTCTTTTAATTGCATTTTATATAAATTACTCGAAGCTGTAGCTCATTTGCACTGCAATGCGCGGGCTTTTGCTGCCACCATAAACAGGGTTACTTACCTTCTTCGTGAGTGGCCACGCCAGGCCCAGGCTGCCGGATATTCCGTTGGGGTGCTTCATATGCACGCCAATGCCAGCTGACGATGCCGACAGAGAGCCGCCCCCAACATCCTCATCCCAAACTTTGCCAATATCATAAAAAACAAAGGGTGAAATATTCATATCATATACCGGGTCAAGCCCAAGGTAGCGCAGCTCCACCGATGTCGCAACGCCATGATCTCCCGTTATCTCCGATGAATCATATGCTCTGCCATATTGTTGGCCGCCATAGCCAAATTCTTCAGACGAAAACAAGGGCCCGGAGGCATATTGTCCGGACAATTGGTTAATGAGCAAGATGTTATTTTGAATGACCTGCTGCCGGATATAAGAAGCATCAATTTTAGTAAAATCAGCTTCCGCTTCTACGCGGGAAAGATTGCTATCCCCCTTTTTGCTGGCACTCAAAATTTCAATACCCTGCCCCAATGTCATCGTAAGGTAATGATAGCCACCCCAGCCATCCGCCGTGTCATAGTCAATGCCAACACGTATCAGCCTGATGCGGTCTCTGATCAGTGGGTTATCTCCTAAAATATCACTATTAGTGTTTTTCATGTCCAGATTCATTCGGAGAGAGAGGTTTTCTTCGCGCTGACGTATGGCCTGATAATTAAGACCTAAACTCAAAGACACGGACTGACTTGTCACATCACTTGATTCTAAGATTGAGCCAGGCTTTGCCCTCACATAAATGCCGGAAGCCTGCCATTTCCAGCGCGGCGCTAATGCGGCCTCGTGATTAAGCGCCAGATATTGCATCTCATCAAATGGGAGGGTTGACGATGTGGTGATTTGCGTATGATGCAGTGGAAAAAAACTATCGGAATAACTCATGGTGGCCTGATATGGCCCTATAAATCTTGATCCTGAATTATTAAGGTTCATAACACCCGAAGCCTCATCTTCTGTAACCTCCAGAAGCAATGCCACCGCTGCTTCATCGGCGTCGTCAATCGGCTTTAATGTTCCGCTGAAACGATAGCCGTGCAAGTCATTCATGGTGAGTATAAAGGATTCAAGGTCAGGCGATTTAAGCGGCTTTAACGCCTTAATATCATTGATCAGGCTTCGAACGATGAATGATTGATTCACCTTATGATCCAGCTGAACCTCACCTATATAACCTTCTGTGATTTTTATCATCACCACGCCATCTTCAATGTCCTGGGGTGGAATATATGCCCGGGACAGGAAATATCCGTTTTTGCGGTAATGGTTGGTGATGTTCGCCGCCAAAACCCAAATCACATCCAGCGTAATTTCTTTTCCTATATAGGCCGAATAAATAGCCTGCAGCTCGTCGGCTGAAAAGGCTGTGGCGCCCTCAACGCGCACCTCGTTCAGGCGGAAGGTTAGCTTTGACGAAGCTTCCGGCGCCGTCACTTCCGGCATAATAATCGGTATTGCCGTTGTTGCGTGCGGCAGCGGTGGCGTATCCTGCTTCTGAATCGGCGCAATCCGCCCGGCATCCGCAGGAGCAGGAAGCGGCTGCGCATTGGAAGCTGAACCTGCCATCAAAGCCAGCACCATCACTGCCACTAACAAGGCAATGAATGTCTCTGATACATCATTTTGACTGTTTCTTTCCACACACGCTCCAAGCCTGAAAACCACCAAGCATAAACCTGAATCATAACAAGAAATGTCCTTAATTTAGTTTTAATATGTAATAGCTTAGGTGCAAAATAGGCATTTTCAGGGGGACTGCGGTATTTAGGGCGAGCCGACCTGTAATTTGGCAAGCTGCTTCCCTCATCTTCTTCCGTGGCTCTGTTAACGGAGCCTAATAAGGCGGGAAATGCTGCTTTTTCGGGCTTTCGGTGAAAAGCTCAAACCCGTCTTTGGTAACGCCCAGACTATGCTCAAACTGGCAGGAAAGGGAACGATCTCTTGTGGTGACCGTCCAGCCATCATGCTTGCTGAGCTTGGTGGCCGGCTTGCCGGCATTGACCATCGGCTCCACGGTGAAAAACATGCCTTCCTCCAGCACTAAGCCTGCGCCTGGCGTGCCATAATGCAGGATGTTGGGCGCGGTGTGAAAGACTTTGCCCAGCCCGTGCCCGCAATAATCCCGCACGATGGAAAAGCCGGCGGCCTCCGCCACGCTTTGCACGGCGTGCCCGATATCCCCAAGCGTGTTGCCGGGTTTAACCTGCTCAATCCCGCGCATCATGGCTTCATAGGTGATTTCGGTTAAACGTTTGGCCTTCACAGGCGTTTTATCCCCCACCCAGAACATGCGGCTGGTATCACCATGCCAGCCATCAATAATGACGGTAACATCAATATTCACCACATCCCCGGCGCGGAGCTTCTTTTCATCCGGGATGCCGTGGCACACCACATGATTGACCGAGGTGCAGATGGATTTCGGAAAGCCCTTGTAATTCAGCGGGGCGGGAATGGCACCTTCGTCCAGAATCATCTGATGGCAGAAATCATTGAGCTGCTCCGTGGTGACATCCGGCTGTACTTTTTCTGCCACGGCGTCCAGCACTCTGGCCGCCAAAGCACCGGCCTTGCGCATGCCCTGCCACTCTTCTTGCTGGTCATGGATGGTGATATTCTGGTGGTTCTGAAATGCCATAGCTGGGCAGTATAGCCCCATTTACCTTTGGCGCAAAGCGCTAGATCGCCCATGCCGTGTGTGGGGTGATTGAGAATGGAAGCGCGTTTGGTGCGGTTGGCAAAAAACCATCTTAAAGCCGTGCAAAAAGCGTTATAAAATTGCCTAAAATTTTAGGCAATTAGTATTAAATTAATGAGATAATTCAATGGTTTATTTTGTTGACAGCATGTTTTTAAAGGCGCAAGCTTATCCTATGAGACGGAACAAATCCCCCTGATCTGGGTGGGGTTGTTTCGGGGCTAAAGGAAGGAAGGTTACCATGCGTACCATGCCAGAACAAAGCGGGTTGATGATGCCCCGAATGCAGGAAGCAAACACATCATCCACGCCGGCCACGGAAGATTATGCCGAGCCACCGGACAGTTTGAAGCGCCACGGAATTTCCACCGCCGGCCATCCGGAAAACAACGCAGAGGAAGCGGAAAATTGCCCTTTCTTTACCCGTATGAAGCGGCATTTTAACCACTCACTCCATCTGATTGAAGATTGGGTTCACCATAATCAGAACCAGACGCATCACTCCGTCTTTTCGGAGCTTTATGCGCGCTATCTGCCGGGCAATGATGCGGTTTACGGGCTGGATATCGGGGAGGATTGCATCACATTATGCCGGGTGAAAATGACCGCACGCGGCGCGGAGCTGGCGCTGCTGGATGAAGAAAAAATTGTTTTTGAGGGTGCGTATCAAGGCCAGCCGGTGGCGCATTTAGGGCAGGATGGGGCGCAATTTCTGCTTACCACTCCTTATATCAGCGCATTACAGAGGCTGGCGCAGCGGCACCATCTTGCAGAGGTGCCGGTGGCGATTGCCGTGCCATGCGGCCGCGCGGTGGTTAAAACCGTGACCTTGCCCCTGATGACGGAAGCGCAGATTGAACAGGCCATTGCGCTGGGCTCTTTCTGGCAGAATCTGGTGGATATTCCCGGTGACCCGGCGATGTTCCATTTTCACTATGAAATAGTGTACCGGGACGAGGAAGCGCAGACTGTGACCTTGCTGATTGCCGGTGCGGAGCGCGATGTGGTGGAGCATCAACTGCATGTGGTCAAACAGGCCGGGTTGCAGGCGGCAATTGTGGATATACGCTGTTTTGCGATGTTCCACGCCCTGCACCATGCCACCGCCACCCTGCCGCCGGAGGTGCCGACGGCGTTTGTTTCTCTGCGTCCGGCGGATCCTTATCTGCATATTTATGATGATGGTTCATCCTATCTTTACCCGCTGATGCTTGGCCGGGAGCAGCGGGCGGCATTACCGAAAATTACGGAGAATGCCACGCTGACCCATGAAATTGCGGCGATGATTCAGCAGATTCTGAGCGGCCATGCCGGGCTTTATGACGGGGGTGAGGTGCAGGTGCTTTCCCTGTATCAGCATCACGAGGATGATGGCGCATTATTGCCGCTGCTGACAAATTTATTGCCGGATGTGCAGGTGGTGAGCCGTGCGGTGACGCACCCATTACTGAAGCAGCATGGCAAGCCGCTAACCACGGCCAACATGGTGGCGCTGGGGCTGGCCATGCGTCATTTTGACCCGTTTGACGATGATCTGGGGCGTGTTGGTGAGGATAATGTGAATGTTCTGCCGAATATTCGCGCGGAGAAACAGCAGAAACGCTCACTGATTATTGCGCGGATGCTGCTGGTGATTCTGATGATTTTTGCCGGCGCGGGCGCGGCCACCACCGGCCTGTGGTTGGAAAAAAAGCAAGCCAGTCTGGAGCTGGCGGCATTGAAATATCAGCTGGTGGAGCTGGCCTATCCTAAAGCCAGACAGGCCAAAGACCATTGGCAGAAGCTGAATAAACAAGTGCAGCAGATCCGGAAAATGCAGGAAGTGCTGGTGATGAATCAACCCCTGGTGATGGCCGCCTATGAAGCGATTGGAACGACCATTCCTGATGGGGTGTGGCTGGATGTGGTGCAATATCATGCGCCCAATCAGCTGGCCATTGAGGGAAAGGGCATGAGCGATAACAGTATTCTGGAGTTTATACGGCTGCTGAATCAGAATGCGTTATTCCACTCCGTTTCACTGCGTCATGTCAGTATTGATCAGGAGATTGTGGGGACATTGAATAAGGAATTTACGATTCTGGCAGAGCTGGATGAGGCAATTGTGAACTAAGAAAACACACTTCAGGCAAGCGGCCATAGGAGGGAGCATGCCCATTGATTTAAACGCAGATGTTGGTGAAATTTTCAGCGAGCTGAAAGAGAAATTGCTTCAGAAACTGAAGCGCAAACCCGGTGCCGTAACGGCGGAAGCTGCTGCGCCCGAACGGCGCCCGGCATGGAAAGAAAAAGGCCGGTTGTTAGCGCTGGTGAAGGATCATCAGGCAATGGTGGGGCTTTATGTGTTTCTGGCAGTGGGCGTGCTGGCTTTCGGTTTTGGTTATGCCCTGCCGCAATGGCGTGGCAATATGGCGCTTTACCATTCCCTGCAGAAGCTGGAAAAGCAACAGGCCGAGCTGGGCACCCTTCGTGCCGAAGCCGATGCCACCGAAAAGCAGGTGACCGATCACATGGGCGATGCGGTGCAATTATTGCAGGCCTTTGATGAAACGGCCGACCCGGATGAGCTTTATCAGGCCATCAGCGATCTGGCCGGTAAAAATCAGCTGCGGGTGGAGCGGGTGAAGAAGTTGAAAACAACCACACATCGTTCCTTTGCATTGGTGATGGAAACCTCGGTGGCGGTGGAGATGTCCGGAAGTTTTGCCGATTATATCCGCTTTAAACGGGCACTTGCGGCGGCGCGGCCATTGCTGAGCGTGGAAAAGGAATCTGTCAAAATTTCGCCGGTTGCGCGGGAATCCGGGCTGCATATCAGCATCGAGCTGACAACCTACAGCCTGGATAAACGGCCTTACGAACAATTGCTGGCGTTAGCCGAAGGAGGCAATGATGTGGATTAAACTGATGATGCTTGGAGTGATTGCCATTTGCTGTAGCGGCACTGCACAGGCGCGCGATCCGTTTCAGCCGGCCGGGCTGGCGGCGGAGATGACGGTAACATCTTCAGACGATGGTGCGGCGGTCAAATTGCTGGCGGATCAGAGCCTTGGCAGCATGCAATTAATTGGGCTGATTACCGCTGAAGATGACGCGGTGGCGGTGATGCAGACACGTGACCTGCGCCGTATATTCGTGCGGGTGGAGGGGCAGATTGGCCGTGAAAATGCACGGGTGAAAACAATGGATATTCACGGTTTGGAAGTGGTGACAGCGGACGGAGAAACCATCACCATTCCCGTGCAACATGTGATGGAGAAAGTACAATGACTTATTTGATACAAGGCTTTTGCCATATTTTGCGAGGGCGCATGTTCACGTTGCTGCATGTGGTCGGTTTGAGTTTGTTGCTTGCATCCTGTGCAATGCCACCGCTGAGTCGGGATGTGAGCCTTTCCGAAGAGCGCCTGTTTCAGGCGGAGCGCTTCATGGATTCCACCCGGACACGTTCGCAGGAAGATGCGCGCCGTGGCCCGGCAGCCCTGCGCACGGCAGACGCGGAGCTGCGCAAGCGCAACCGCCGCCATATTGTGACCGAACGCGTGGAAGCGGCCGATAATATTGCCGCGCTGTCACAGCTTTATGATGTGTTCCCGATTGATCTGCATGTGGAAAATATGGACATGCCAACCTTCATCCAGCTGCTTTCAGAAATCACTCAGGTGAATTTTGTCGTGTCGCCGGAGGTTTCCGGGCTGGTAACGGTGAAGCTGGAAAATGTGCCCTGGACGGCCGCGCTGGAAACCGTGCTGGAGATGAAGCAGCTGGCCAGCGATGTGGATAGCAAGACCGGCATTGTACGCATCCATGATTATAACACCATCATGGCGATCGAGGATTTTCAACGCAAGCGCCATGAAAATATTCAAAAATCCATGCAGCTGAAAGCGGCCTCCCAGCCGGTGCATACGGAGGTGTTCAAGTTGTTTTATACCAAGCCGGATGAGGTGAAGCGCATTCTGGATGATGCGCTGAAAAACAGCCGGGTGACGAATGATTCCAAGCTGCGCAATACCGATCCGGAGATTACGATTGATCCGCGCAAAAACCAGATCATTGTGCGTGCCCGTGCCGAAGAGCTGGACGTGGCGGCTAAGCTGATTTCTGAGATTGATAGCCGTACCGAGCAGGTTTTTATCGAAGCCTTCATCGTGGAGGTGACGGATGGGTTTGAAAAAGCCTTCGGTTCCCGCATTGGTCTGGTGGGGCAGGAAGGCGATGTTTCCTTTGCCGGGCTGGCGGGTGAATCTGCCGGCGGCCTGACACTGGGCGGCACAGCCAGCACCGCAGCAGGGCTGGCACTGGGCACGGCAACCAGCGGCATTGGCTTTCTGACCAGTTTGGGCAGTGCTGCCGATCTGAAATTAGAGCTGACCGCGCTGGAAGCCAAAGGGCTGACCAAAGTGATTTCCAACCCAAAAATTTTCACGCTGGATAATAAGGAAGCGGTGATCTTCCAGGGGAACGAAGTGCCTTATGAAACCACATCCGATGAAGGAACCAATGTGGAATTTAAAGAGGCCGGCCTGCGCCTTGCCGTGACACCTTCCGTGGTGGGGGATGGCAATCTGATGCTGACGATTCAGGTGAATAAGGACACGGTGGATACCAGCCAGCCGAACCCGCCGATCCGCAAAAGTGAGATCAATACCAGTCTGGTTTCCCGCGATGGTGCGATTGTGGTGATTGGCGGTATCTATGACGAAAATAGCAGTCAGGCGACCGATCAGGTGCCGGGGCTGGGCGATCTGCCGGGCATCGGCAGGCTGTTTAAGCGCGACGCGCGCGAAAACACCCGCCGGGAATTGATGGTCTTCATTGCGCCGAAGGTAATTTAGTGGTGAGTAGAGAGAGTCAAGTGATGCGTTTATTGAGGCAAATCACTCCCCCGCATTTTGAATTGCCCCACGCGCCTTGCGCTTCGGGGCATTCAGGGGGGAGCATCGGAACAGCCCTCCTACTACTCAACTCTCACAACTCAACTCTGGCCATTGCGACCGCAGGGAGCGCTGAATGATTCCCACCGCCACCAGAGACGCGCTTTTAGCAAAGATTTCCCGGCACGGATTGGTGCCGCCTGAGCAGCTTGAAGTGCCGGATAAAGATGCGCTGCTGATGAATCTTATGCTGGGGGAGGCAGGGCTGGACGTGAAGCTGGCCGCCATTATTGCCGCAGAATTGAATCTGGAAGTGGCACAGCTGCCGGAAGATGCGCTGGCCAACCGCCCGTTTAAGGGCAAGATCAGTGATGCCTTTATTGCACGGAAATTGGTGCTGCCATTTAAACAGGAAGGGCAGGAACTGCACACGGCCATTGCCGAGCCGGAGGGGCTGCAGGCATTGAACGAGCTTAAGCTGATCACCGGATGTCAGGTGAAAGCCTTTATTGCACCCTTTCACCATTTTTTCCCGCCGGTTAATATTGCAGCGCAACAGGGCAAGGACAAGCATATTGCAATGCAGCAAAACCCCGCCGCAACAATCACGAATAATGCAGATGTGAATGCATTCAAAGCGGCCACCGGCAATGATGTGGTGCAATTTGTGGATGAGGTTCTGAATGAGGCGATTGTGACCGGCGCCAGTGATATTCACATTGAAGCCTTCCGGGGCTCGGCGCGGGTGCGCATGCGTGTGGATGGCGGGTTGTGTCACGCGACCAGCTTTGATGAGTTTCTCAATATTAACTATGCGGCGGTGGTCACACGGCTGAAAATCATGGCGTCGCTGGATATTTCAGAGCGGCGTTTGCCGCAGGACGGCGCCATTGCCACCGAGCTGGGAGAGAAGACGATTGATATTCGCGTTTCCACCCTGCCGGCGGCACATGGCGAACGTGTGGTGATGCGGATTCTTGATCCGGACGCGGCAAATTTTACACTGGATGAGCTTGGGCTGCAGGATATTGCGTTGCAGCAATTGCGCAAGGCCATTCACTCACCGCAGGGCATGGTGCTGGTGACGGGGCCGACCGGCTCCGGTAAGTCCACCACGCTTTATGCGATGCTTAAAGAGTTAAATACACCTGATGTGAACATTATGACCGCCGAAGATCCGGTGGAATATGATCTTCCGGGTGTGGCACAGGTGCAGGTGCGGGAGAGCATTGGTCTGGGTTTTGCCTCAGCCTTACGCTCCTTCCTACGGCAGGATCCGGAAATCATCATGGTGGGTGAAATCCGCGATAAGGAAACCAGTGACATTTCCATTAAAGCGGCTTTGACCGGCCACCTGGTGCTCTCCACCCTGCACACCAATAATGCCCCGGCCACCATCACCCGGCTGATTAATATGGGTGTGGATGACTATCTGGTGACCGCCGCCCTGACCATGGTGATTGCCCAGCGTCTGGCGCGATTGAACTGCACCCATTGTTTGGTGGCCGATGATGCTATCAAAAATGATGAGCTGTTTGCACTGGGATTTACCAATGAGGATTTAAGCCGGGTGAAGCCGATGAAAGGAAAAGGCTGCGATCATTGCATGGGCAGCGGGGTGAAAGGGCGGCGCGCGATTCATGAAGTTTTGCCGCTGACGCCTTCCCTGCGGGAAGCGATTAATCGCGGTGAGGGCGAAGACGGGCTGCGCAAAGTGGCGCTGGCGGAAGGGTTCTTCCCGATGCAGTCTGCCGGGCGGAAGCTGGTTGAAGACGGACGGATTAGCGTGAAAGAATATCAACGGATTTTGATGGTGGAGTGAAGCATGCATTTATCTTCGACCATCACGGCTTGCAAATATGGATCTTCTGCGCTTCCGTTACTCATGTACTTTTATGTACACTGCGTTACGGTTCTCGAAGCTCCTTATTTTCAGCACGTGCTGACGAAGATGAATGCATGCTTTGTGCAGTTTCGTGGAGGGCGCCATGCCTGATTTTACGTGGCAGGGTGTGCAGGGAAAATCATTCACCAATGGGGTGGTGGAGGCTGCGTCGCTTGAAGAGGCGCGGCAGCATCTGCTGGGAATGCAGATTGTGGTGACGCAACTGCAGGCGCAGAAAAAGAGCGGCGCCAAAGCGCCTGTGGTTAGTACAAAGCGTGAGCTGAAAAAATATTCCCCGAAAAAAATCCGCAACCGTGATGTGCTGATGGCCACCAAAAAACTGGCCACGATGGTGGATGCCGGGCTGCCGATTCTAAAAACGCTGAAGATGCTGGGCGATCAGGAACAGAACCCACACATGCAGGTGGTGCTGCGGCAGATTGCCATAACGGTGGAGGGTGGCAGCACGCTTTCGGAAGCCTTTGCCATGCACCCGGCGGTGTTTGATACGATCTATATCAATCTGCTCAAAGCGGGGGAAAGCTCCGGCCGTTTACCCAACTTTTTGCGGCGGCTGGTGATTCAGCTGCATAAGGCGGAGGCGATTCGTAAAAAAATTAAAAGTGCGATGATGTATCCCGCCATTTTGCTGATGGTGGCCATTGGCGTGGTGATGATTATGCTGATTAAGGTGGTGCCGGTGTTTCAAAGCATGTTTGGCGCCGCCGGGCAGGAACTGCCGGGGCCAACGCAATTGGTGGTAATGATGAGCGAATTTCTGCGCGCACCCGAACAAGGAGGGCTGCTGCTGGCGGCGGTGATCGGTGGTGTGATAATGTTTCGCTATCTGCTGCGCACGCGCTATGGCGTGCGACGGGGTTTCCACGCATGGTTGCTGCGCCTGAAACTGGTGGGGGAGGTGATTCGTCAATCCACACTGGCGCGGGTGGCGATGATTCAGGGGAATTTATCGGCAGCGGGGGTTTCCTTGCTGGAGGCGCTGGATATCATTCAGGATGCGGTGGGGATTCTGCCCTATAAAGAGGCGTTGGCGGCTGTACGGCAAGGGGTTTCCGAAGGCACGCCGCTTTCCGAATTATTCGGCCGCTATCCGGCGCTCTTCCCGCCAACATTCACCCAGATGATTGCCGTGGGAGAAGAAACGGGAAATATGGATGAGATGTATGATTCCATTGCCGGCTATTATGAGGAGGAATTTGACCTGGTGGTGGATCGGCTGACGGAATTGCTGGAGCCGTTCATGATTATTTTTGTTGGCACCACGGTGGGCTTTATCATTGTGGCGCTTTACATGCCGATCTTCCAGATTGGGCAGACGATTTAGTGAGTTGGTGGTTAGTAGTTGGTAGTTTGTATCGCAACTGACTACTAGCTACCAACTCCTAACCACTTAGCCTCAAGTTCGCCGTTAAGTCACATTAAAATTACATAAAATTGTATATATAAATCAATAGGTTAGGCAATATTTCTGCTTGCATGAACAGTAACTTTGGGTTACACTTATCCTTAAGGGGTGGAAACCCATACTCATCATCACAAGGAGGTTCACATGGAACAAAAAGCAATGATGAAAATTCCCGAACGTCAATCATGGATCAAGCAGCATGCCAAGGCATTGCGGCTGGGTTTGACGACACTTTCACAATTAAAGAAACGCAAGCAATTTCAGGAGCGGCCGCAGGATGGTGAATCCGGCTTCACGCTGATTGAACTTCTGGTGGTGGTGGCAATCCTCGGCATTCTTGCTGCGGTGGGTATTCCGCAATATCAGGGCTATCAGGAGCAGGCAAAAATTAATGCCACGAAAACCACCCACTCGAATATCGTGAACTTTATTGCCAATGAATTTGCAAAATGTTCCGGTGGGGCAACAACGATCATCAGTGGAACGGCAAACTGTTCCGATGATGTGGCAACACTCTCCGCCGCTTTTGCAACCTATGCCAACGCGCAGGATTGGAACAACCCGTTTGACCAGACGGTGGACGCCGTGATTGACGGTGATTCGGTTCCAACGCCGGCGGTGGACGGCACCACTTACCTTGTTGATGATGGTACTTCGGCCGTGACCATTACTTCCTACTGGCCGATTGACGGTGTGGCAAATGCCGGCACCGTGACAGCGACAGTCACCCGCGAATAGGGTGACCCCGCAGCGGGGCGGTGGGGTATGTGCTCCCCGCCCTTCATTTTCTTTAGACACTGTTAGCTGCAGGCTTTTCCTTGCGAATCAACGATTTAGGCCAGCAACAAAACATTTCATCATTAGCTAACAGTGTCTAGAGACGCACGCTTAATACGCAATTCTGCCAGGGAGGGTGCCATGGAATATTCTCAACAGTCAGTACTACGCAGCCAGCAGGCCAACAGGTTTATAAGCAGCCGCCTGGTAAGTATTGAAGTGCGATCAGGAGGAGATATGCGCGCCAGTAGGCGAGCCTCTTTAGTGATGCGAAGCATCTTAGGCTCAATGCAAAATTCAGGAGAATTTTGCAGGAGCAATCCAAAAAACGCCGCCTTCACCATCATCGAGCTGCTGCTGGCCGTGGCCATTATGGGTATTTTAAGCGCGGTGGCGATCCCGCTTTATACCGGCTATGTGAATACGGCGGAAGCCGGGGTGGCGCAGAGCCACCTGCGCAGTGTTTACCTGCAGCAGCAGGAATATTTTTCTGAAAACGGGCAATATTATGCCAATGCCTCCTGCGGGGATAATGCGGATTTAATCAATCTGAATTTATTCGCCGGCACCGAAGCGATTGATGATACGGCCTACCGTTATTGCGTGACGCAAAGCACGCCGGATGATTTTGTGGCGCAGGCCGTGCCCAGAGATGCAGGGCTGACCCTGACGATCAATCAACTGAACCAGGTGAATTTCTGATGGGTGTTATGTTTTGCTCCCTGCTCAGACTCCTGTCTTCGCAATGGAGCGGCGCTTGCGCGCGCTCAGGGCTGACGCGGTCTTCTGACCGCGCATGTTATACTTCACGCTGTTTGATGTGTCGACTAAGCAGGTCAGGAGACCTGCATCTTCAGTCGGCGAAGCCGTTAGGCTCAATGCAAAATTCAGGAGAATTTTGCAGGAGCAATTCAAGAAATGGCAATGTGCTGTTCTCCGCATTGATGATTCTGATTGTGCTGAATGTGCTGGTGGCGGCGATTATGGAAAGTGCCGGGCGGGAGCAGCAAGTGGTGCAGCGCGCCTCATCCGGCAATGTTACCTTCCACGCATCGGAATCCTGTGTGCGGGAAAGCATGGGCTGGTTGGGTGCGTTCACGCGCCCTTCGGAAAGCCTGCCGCATACAATCACTTACGGCGATGTTTCCCACTGGGTGGAAGACGGTGTGGAGGATGCGGCGGCGATTACGCGCAGCATGCGTGATGTGAGCTATGGCTGCATGATTGAAGAATTGATGGCCAAATCCCTGCCCAGCCTTTCGGGTGGTGTGGGGGATAGTATTGGCAGCAGTGACGGCTATGGCAGTGCCGGTGATCTGTCCCCGGCCTATTTTTACCGTGTGACGTCCGACGCTGATGGCGCGCGAAACGCCCATCGCCGGATTGAAGCGCTTGTGAGTGTGAGGTATTAGAGATGAGAGTTCAGAGTTCAGTCTTACTCCCCCCTGGAGGGGGAGTCGCAGAGCCGGCACAGCGCGCAGCGATGCACGGCGATGCGTGGGGGGGCATTCTGTTCCCCGAACACCCCCCCACGACTCAGCCTCGCTGCATGCGCAGCGTGCTTCGTCTGCTCCCCCTCCAGGGGGGAGCATTGGCGCGGATGCTTTTCCTTCTCCTCATCTGCATACTGCTCACTGCATTCTGCACACTGAGCACTGCCCATGCCTGCGACATTGAGGATATTCCGTTCGGGCAGAGCATGGAGATCATGCTGGAAGACATGCCGATTGACCTGCCGGGCATTACGGACAGGCAGGTTGAAAGGGTGCCGGTGCGCGGGCGTGATGTGTGCCGTTTTCTGCCTGCGAAAAGTGAAGCGGAACTGATCTTCACGCATGATAAATTAGCGGTGGTGAATCTTCGTTATGAAAATGAGGATTATACTTTTTTGAAAGCCATCACCCGCATGCTGGGTGAGCCGGATAACGGCCCGGTGATGAAAACACAAGCCCCCGCGCCATTGCGCTATCTCTGGGCGAAGGATGCCATCATTGTGGCCTATACCGGCAATGTGGAAGGTGAGCATTACGTGGAACAGCTTTCCATCACCAGCCGGGAACATGCAGCTGCGCGCACCAGACTGGTACTGGCAGAGGAGGAGTGAGATGGGTTTGCAGTCAGCAATGTGCCGTGTGCCGTATCGCAAATCACTCCCCCCCGGAGGGGGAGTCGCAGAGCCGACACAGCGCGAAGCGCTGCACGGCGATGCGTGGGGGGGCATTCAGCGAATCAAGAAACACCCCCCCACGACTCACACTTGCAGTGTTCGTCCGCTCCCCCTCATTTTGAATTGTCCCACGCGCTTCGCGCTTCGGGACATTCAGGGGGGAGCATCAGCTCGTATGCTTTTCCTTCTCCTCGCTCTCCTGCTCACTGCATTCTGCACACTGAGCACTGCTTTGGCCAAATCTCCGCCGCCGGGAACGGGTGCGGCGGATATTCCGGCCAATATTCTGCTGATGCTGGATACGTCGGGCAGTATGGGCACTGTTCTCAATGAATCGAGTATTTACTATCCCGTGGATGTGGATTTTGACGATGCGGGCAATGCCTATGTTGGTCTCTATTATGATACGATTTTGAAATATGATGCGGGGGGCAATCTCATCGCCACTTTTGGTGGGTATGGGGATGATGACGGCGAATTTGATACGGTCTTTTCCGTGCATTACCATAACGGCTCCATTTACGTTTCGGATTCCGGCAATGACCGCGTGCAGAAGCTGAACGCCGCCACCGGCGCACATCAGCGCACTTACGAACTTCTGGATGGGCCGGCACGCGGGGTGGCGGTGGATGATGACGGCTATGTTTATGTGATTAATAGTGACGGTGAAGTGGAGAAATTCTCTAACTCCGGCAGCCATCAGGGCACATGGAATAATGATGGCGGGCGTTATATTGCCATTGACGGTGAAGAAATCTGGATCACGGATTTTTCTAACCGAAGGGTGGAAATGTATGATTCTTCCGGCTCCCGTCAGGAGCGGATTAATTTGCCTTTCCGGCCATATGGGATTGAGGTGGGCGCTGATGGCGATCTTTATATTTCCGATTATTATGACGGGGAAATTTACCGCTATGAAAAGGATGGTTCTTACGTTGAAAAATGGGGAGACTGGGGCAGTGATGAGGGCGAGTTCCGCTACCCACGGGGCATGAGTCTGAACGAGGTGGATGATACCATTTACGTGGCGGATTATTACAATCACCGTATCCAATCCAATGACGGAAACGTAATTCTGGAACGGGTAGAGGATACGCGGCTTGATGTGCTGAAGCGGGTGATCCGCAATTTGATGACCGACAGCGCGCTGACCGGTGGCGCGCATTTCGGCATGATGCAATGGAACAGCGATGCGGAGATGGAAGTAGAGATTTCCGAAACCGGTGCATCGGAGATTTATAACACGGTAAACAGTCTGAATGATGGTGGCTCGACGCATCTGGATGATGCAATGGATCTGGCGGAAAGTTACCTTAAAGATGCGGATTCTCCGATCGACCCGGTGGTCTATTGCCAGCAGACGATGCTGATTGTGCTGTCCGATGGTTTCTGGGAAGACAGCACTGCCAGCGCCACCGCCGCGCAACTTTATGATGAATTGGGCGTGCGCACCTTTGTGGTGGGGTTTGCCACCACGGGGAATGATAATTACCTTACTTTGTCGCAGGCCGGGGGCAGCTATCCCGATTCCCCGCTTTATGCCAGCAATGAGGAAAATCTGCTCGATGTGCTGAAAAGTTACATCCGTCAGGTGGTGGCCAGCCAGCTGACTTTTTCCACTCCCACCATCATTCCGGGGGTGACCAATGAAGATTCCATTCTGCAATCCACCTTCACCTATAAGCGCAACAACCAGTGGAAGGGGCGGTTCTTAAAATATGCCCTGCTGCCGGATGGAAATATTGGCAGTGTGCTGTGGGATGCCGGGGAGGTGCTGAATAATACGCTGGCGAATAATCGCAACATCTGGACAGTGGCACAGGGTGTGGATGCTGGCTTAAATAATTTCACCACTGCGGAGCGTGACCGGTTGCGTCCACGGCTGGAGGCCGAAAGCGGCAGCACTTATTCTGATTATGAGTTGGAACTGCTGATCGAATTTGTGCGCGGGAAGGATGCTTACGCGGAATTCCCTTCCGGTCAGGATGATGAAGGCAGCAGCTTGCTGGCCGGTGAGCGCTGGAAGCTGGCCGATATTTACCACTCCCGCGCGGTGGTGGTGGGTGCGCCTTCGGCTTACAGCAGTGATAGCGCCCGCACGGAAACCGAAGCCGCGTACCGATACCGCAATGATTATGATGCTTTTACCGTGGGCGACACCTGCGGCGGCAATTGCGATACGCGGGATGAAATCGTCTATGTCGGTTCCAATGCCGGGATGTTGCATGCGTTTAATTCCGATGATGGCACCGAACGCTGGGCCTATATTCCGCCCATAATGTTGCCGAAGCTGAAAAATCTGATCGCGCTTTCCGCTGGAAAATCAGAGAGTATTTACGGTGTGGATGGCAGCCCGGCAGTAAAGGATATTTATGTGGATGACACGTGGCAAACCATGTTAATGGGCGGTTTGCGTCAGGGTGGCGCGGGTTATTTCGCCCTGAATGTAACGGACCCCAATGCGCCACAACAGCTCTTTGCTTATAGTGTGAATCACCTCACGCAAACCGTTTCTTACTGGGATGAAGACGGCGTGCTGACGGAATATCCCTTTGCCTCCGTACCGGGAAATTATGACCTCAGCAAGCTGGGTGAGAGTTGGTCCGACCCGGTGATCGTGCATATTCCTTATGGTTCCGGCGGGCGTTGGGTGGCCATCATCGGTGGCGGGTATAACAACGCGATTGATGCTTCCAAGGGTGCCGTGGTCTATGTGCTTGATCTGGAAAATCATGGTGCCGTGCTGGCGGAAATTCCACTGGGTGATTCCGATGCCGGGAACGGGATTGTTACTTCCACGCCGGCGCGGGTGAATGTCATCATCCCGGATGATGCGCCCGGCATGGTCAACCCGGGGGCGCTGGCTTACGCCGCCGATCTGGAAGGTAAATTATGGAAGATAAATTTCACCAATGCAGGCACGATGTTTGAGGCCACGCGCATGTTTGAATCCGAAGCCACCTACGATAATGACCGCATGGCCTATCACGAGCCACGCCCCAGCCTGCTGGGTGACGGCACGCTGGTACAATTTTTCGGCACGGGGGATATGCAGCGTGTGGGGCGGATGAGTGTGGATATTGCCAACCGCGCCTTTGCGATCATGGATAAGAGCTTCCCCACTGCCACCGCGCCCGCCAGCCCTTATGTGACGGCTAATTTGTTTGATGCCGGGGCTAACCCCGAAACCTGCCCGCAGATTGATGATGAAGGCTGGTACATTGATATGGATGAGAATGAGCGCATCACCGCGCGTTTGAATGTGCGCAACCGCACTTTGTTCGTGCCGCGCTATACGCCCAACAGCGCGGATGTGTGTAGCCCCGGTCTGGCTAAACTGACCGAGCATGATTATGCCTGCGGCGCGGTGATCCGTGAAACCAGCTTAGGTGGCGGGATGCCCACCGAGGTCACGGTCTATAAGAACAAAATTTATATTGGCATCAGTAGTGACGCCGATGCAGCGGAAGATTTACCTGATGGCTTTACCAAACAGGGGAATCTGATCGTCGGTGATCCGGCCAACCCCAGCCCCGGCAGCGTGCAGATTGAACAATGGAAGGAGCTGTATTGATGAGTGTTGAGCATACCCCCCCACCGGGATCATCTTTGAACCATCTCGTTCTGCGCGAGGCGCAACCACTCGATGGGATGATCCCGACTCCCCCACATTTTGAATTGCCTAACGGCAATTCAGGGGGGAGTAATATCAACGTGCCCCTTAACTCCCCCTTTATGGGGGAGTTAATAAAAACTCAACGCTCAACCCTGACTACCGAACTCTGATAACTGGAGACTGATAATGACCCATACACTCCTTCAAGACATTGCGCGCTATGCTCGTGAGCATAAACTTTCTGATATTCACCTGCATAGCGAGGAGCATGTGGGGCTGCGCATCAGCGGGGAGATTTACCAGCAGGAACAGATGACCCCGGCCAGTCTTCTGAGTGATTTCATTCAGCACATCACGGATGATGATCAGAAGCTTCACCTGAATAAACAGAAAGACCTCGATATGGCGCTGGCCTATGAAGAGCTGCGCTTCCGTGTGAATATTTACACCACCAGCCGTGGCCCGGCCATTGTGATGCGGAAGATCGAGACCGCCCTGCCGGATATGGAAGTGCTCGGCCTGCCGCAGGCAGTGGTGAATGTGGCCAATCAGCCGAACGGGCTGGTGCTGGTAACAGGCCCCACCGGCTCCGGTAAATCCACCACGCTGGCCGCACTCATCAACAAGATTAATGAGGAACGCGCGGAGAATATCATCACCGTGGAAGACCCGATCGAGTTCATCCATGAAACGAAGCGCTGTATGGTCTCTCAGCGCGAAGTTGGGCGGGATGCCGTTTCCTTTGCCTCGGCACTCAAGGCCATGCTGCGCGAAGACCCGGACGTGATTTTAGTGGGGGAGATGCGCGATCTGGAAACGATTTCCCTTGCTCTTACGGCAGCGGAAACGGGGCATCTGGTGTTTGGCACCCTGCACACCAACGGTGCGCCCAATGCTATCAACCGTATTCTGGACGTGTTCCCGCCCCAGCAACAGGCGCAGGCGCGCACGCAGCTCTCGCAATCGCTGCGGCTGGTGGTGACGCAGACATTGCTTAAGCGCAAGGATGATGACGGGCGCGTGGCCGCCTTTGAGGTGATGGTGAACAGCCCGGCCATTGCGAATCTGATCCGTGAGAATAAAGTGTTCCAGATTCCACAAGCCATGCAGACCGGAAAATCCATGGGCATGATGACCATGGAGGATTCCATTGCTGCATTGCAGCAGAAAGGGGTGATCTGATGAGTGATGAGAGCCGAGAGTTGAGTCTTCAGCCTAACTCCCCCTTTACGGGGGAGTCTGATTTGCAAAGCAAATCAGATGGGGGTCAAACACCTTGCACCCTTGCTATGAATCCCCCACCGAGTCGCCGTGCTACGCATGCGGCTCCTCGACTCCCCCGTAAAGGGGGAGTTAGCCCTGGTTTCTCCCTGGTTGAAGCCATGGTGGCCACGTTACTGTTGGCGATCGGGTTTACCGGCCTGTTCGCGCTGACCGCCACCAGCACCACCACGCTGGATAAGGCGTTTCTGCGCCAGAATCTGGAGATGCAGGCAAACAGTATTCTGGAACAGATCGAGCAGGATGCCGAGTCCGCTTCCCTTTACACGCTGGATCTGACCGATTGCACGCCGCCCGAAGACCCCAACCCACAGGCTAATCTGCGGGTTATCTGGTGTGAGCAATTAAATGCCGCCACCGGGGACGCACAGGCCAATGATGTGCGCAGCATCACCGCGCGCGTGGATGGCGAAACCACCATCCTGACCGTTCACCTCACCGCGCTGGACGGAGACATCTCCGTCGCCATTCGGAGGCTGTATGATTAGGAGATCAGAGTACAGAGTTCAGTGGTCAGAGTTGTTGAGTCTTACTCCCCCCCGGAGGGGGAGTCGCAGAGCCGATACAGCGCGAAGCGATGCACGGCGATGCGTGGGGGGGCATTCTGTTCCCCGGACACCCCCCCACGACTCAGCCTCTCTGCATGCGCAGCTTGCTTCGTCCGCTCCCCCTCCAGGGGGGAGCATGCTTATCTCTCAGCTCTCACCACACAACGCTCACTCCGGATTCACGGTTTTGGAGCTGCTCATCACGATGATCATTGCCGTGGTGGTGATCAGCTTTGGCGGGGCGGTGCTGACCGGGTCACAGGATCGCGGGAACGCCGAACAATTGCTCAGCCGCCTGGAACGGCAGATCGCCGTTTTGCGTTCAGATGTGTTGATGGAGGGCATGGCCGGGCGTTTTCAAATCAGCGTGAATGGTGGGGATGTCACCTTCACACGGCAGATGGCCACGGCCAGCATCAGCACATGCGGCTCCGGCAGTTGGGGCGCGGCGTCCGCTGAAACGAACACCCTGCCAGCACGCACGGAACTTTCCGGCGATGTGGGCGACTGGGGCTGTTTCTTCCCAACCGGTGCGGCCAGCCCGTTTTCGTTGACCATCACCCGCACGGACGGGGAAGGTGAAACCGTCAGCGAAACCACCCTGACACTGATTGCCGCCACCGGCTTTCTGGAGGTGGAGTGATGAGCGTTCAGTGTTTAGAGTTTAGTCTTACTCCCCCCCGGAGGGGGAGTCGCAGAGCCGATACAGCGCGAAGCGATGCACGGCGATGCGTGGGGGGGCATTCTGTTCCCCGGACACCCCCCCACGACTCAGCCTCGCTGCATGCGCAGCTTGCTTCGTCCGCTCCCCCTCCAGGGGGGAGCATGCTCACCTCTCGGTCTGGATATACCATCGTGGAGCTGATGCTGGCGCTGGTGATCAGCGGCATGGTGCTTGCCGGGGCCTATGCCACCTACACCGCACTGGGCCGGGTGCAGCAGGTGCAGCAGGCCAGGGCGCAGGTGCAGGGCACGTTAACGCCCACCCTGAATTTCTTGGCGCGCCATGTTCGGCAGGCGGGATTCACCTTGCTGGATGACATGCTTGACCCCGTTAACGGCACGATGCCGGCGGCGATTGCGATTACGGATTCCGGCAATGCCTGCTGCGACAGTTTGACCCTGTTGATGGATGATGAGGATGCCGGCAACCGCCGGCGCATCCGGTTTTATGTGCTGCCGCATAACGGTGAAAATGCCCTGTTCATGGATATTGAGGAATTATCCGGTGGGGCGTGGAACATGGCCGAAGAAGCTGCGCTGGTGGCCACCCGCATTGATGACTTTCAGGCAGAAATTATTGCCACCGGCGCTTCCGGATTACCGAAAACGGTCACGCTTTCACTGGTGGCCTATAGCCGGCGGGAGCTGGCGCAGAACCGTGCCTATGACCGCCCGGACTGGCTGCCCGGCAATTATGATTTCACCCGCAATGATCGCTATTTACGCAACCATATGATGCTTACCGTTTCTGCCCGGAATGTGAAGTGAGAGGAGACTCGGAGCCTTTGAATGTCTCACGCCCCGGCATGCGGCGTGTGTAATCCCCCTTGGCCGGCGCATCCTGCCAGAGATGCACCATCAGAATGGTGGCCAGCAAGGGTGCCGCCAGATTCAATAGTGGCACTGTAAAACCAATGCTGATGAATAAACCTGCCACAAAAAACTTTCCGCGCTGGGCTTTGCGCTGAAGGAGTGTTTCGGGTAAGGAATGATAACGCACGCCGAGCATTTCCCCATATTCACGCCCCAGAAGATAGCCGTTAATAAGGTAATAAAGCACAAGGTTCAGCCCCGGAATAAGGTAAAGCGGCAATGCCAACAGGTTGAGGAATAATGATTTGGCGATGAAGCGCAACATGGCCGGAAGTGCCTGCGCAAAGCTGGGCGCGGGCTGTGCCGTGATGTTCGGATAGTAAACGGCTTCCGTACCTTTGGCGGCGCGGTTCAGAAAGAGCAGGCTGATGAGTGGGAAGAAAATGGGCATCAGGAAATAACCCAGCACCATCACCCCGGCGCCTGCCGCCCCGGCAATGAAGGAGGAAAGCCACCCGGCATCGGTAACAGGAAAAGATGCCAATAAAGCGGTGGTGAGTGTTCCTAATAAGATAAACAGACCAATGGTCAGCAACGCGGTTTTTACCAGAATGCCGAAAATAAACCCGTGGCGTAACGTGCCAAGAGTACGAAGAAATGCGGTGGTGATCATGGGGCGAGTCCTTTATGAGAGCCATCGCAATGCGGGTTGTTAGCTGTTTTGCCGCAGGCGCAGATGAAGATATTTTTCGGTTCGGTTTCCTGAAGGGTGATCGGCGCTTTACCGCTGCCCTGATGGCTGCCATCACAAAAAGGCTGGGAACGGCTTTGCCCGCAGCGGCAAATGGCGTAAGCTTTGTTTGGCACGGCCTGAAACAGGTAATAGGGTTTTTCCGGCGGTTGCTTAAGCAGCAGGCGATCTTTTGTTGAATCTGTCATGCGCCGGACTATAGTATTTTTTGGTTTTATTTGCATGTAAATAAAACCAGTTACGCCCGCTGCGCGGCGCAAAACCAGCATTTACGAAGCCGGTTTTGATAGTATTTACGCAATTAAAATTGTGAAATACTATATAACAGGACTAACAAAAACTTCAGGAGATTTTTATGCGGTTGATGATGTTAGCGGCAACGGCAATATTGCTTTCTTCCACCTCCGCCATGGCGGCCATGCCGGAAGCGTTGGTAAATTCCCTGCAGGCGGCCAAAGCCAGCGGTGATCCGTTTGTGATGGATGCGGTTTCTGCCAAAGCGAAAGCGGATTATCCTGCCTATCACGCGCAGATTGAGGCGTTGCTGAACCCGGCACCCGCACCGGCGGCAGAAAATCTGGCGGACATGGCACCGGCCGCCGGCACGGCAACATTATGGAGCAACTGGGAAGGCAGCGTGGAGGCCGGCGCCAGCTTTGCCAGCGGCAACACCGAAGAGGAGCAGCTGAATGCCGAAGTGAAGCTGGAATATGAGCAGGACAGGTGGGAAAATGAATTACGCGTGCGCGCCGATGCCAGCAAAAGTTCCGGCGTGCGCGCTTCGGAGCGCTACCAGCTGACCAACCAGACCGATTATGATCTGACCGAAATGGATTATGCCTTTTTGAATCTGGATTATGTGCAGGATCGCTTCAGTGGTTATGATTACCGTGCCTCGCCAACGCTGGGCTATGGCCGGAAGATTGTCGATAATGAGACATTGGAACTAAGCGCTGAAGCCGGTGTGGGCTATCTTTTTACGCAAGAAAATAGCGGCCTCAAAGAAGAAGAACCACAAGTGACATTGGGCGGCGAGCTGGAATGGGAACTGAGCAAATCGCTGGAGCTGGAGCAGGATGTGAAGCTGCGCCTGACGGAGGATTTATCCGTGACGGAAAGTGAAACCGCGCTGAAATCCCATCTTAATGAAATGCTTTATCTGAAGCTGGGCGTGCTGGTGGAGCATCTTTCCAAAGTGCCGGCCGGCAAGGAGCAGACGGATACGCTCACCACCCTCAAGCTGGGCTACGAATTCTGAGCGGCAGGCAGTTGATCCAGCGCCGTCTGGAGAATCTCCATGGCGGCCACCTTATCGACGGATTTGCTGATGCCGGCGGCAGTTGGGTGCAGTGCACTTAATTTTTCTTCCGCTATTTGAGAGGTGAACCGCTCATCCTGAAAATAAACCGGGATGGAATGTTGCTTTTGCAGGTTGCGGATGAACTGCCGCACATGTTGGCACATTGACCCTTCCGTTCCATCCACATGCAACGGCAGGCCGCAAATAAGGGCGTTGATCTGCCGTTCTTTGATTAAGGCGATAAGAAAATCCGCATCCCGCGTGAACCTGGTGCGATGCAGGGTTGCCAATGGCGTGGCCAGCCGCAGCGTGCTTTGCGCAATGGCGATGCCAATACGTTTTTTGCCAATATCAAGCCCAAGCAACGCGCCCGGCCGCGCCACAAGATGCGCTGCCAGCGCGGTGGCATCTTCCAGCAAGGAGAATGCAGGAGGAGTCATTCTTCCGCCACTGAAAATATGGAGTTCAGAATAGCTATACCCCAAGCAGCAGGCGTTGTGGGTCTTCCATGGCTTGTTTGACGCGCACCAGGAAGGTTACGGCCTCACGTCCATCAATGATGCGGTGGTCATAAGACAATGCCAGATACATCATGCTGCGTGCCTGAATGCTGCCATCAGGCATCACCACGGCGCGTTTAACGATGTTATGCAGCCCCAAAATGCCCGATTGCGGCGGGTTGATAATCGGCGTGGAAAGCATAGAGCCATACACGCCGCCATTGGTGATGGTGAAGGTGCCACCGGAGAGGTCTTTCATGGTCAGCTGGCCGCCGCGCGCCATTTTGGCCAGACGGACAATCTCATTTTCAATGCCTGCCAGCGAGCGCTGATCCGCATCCCGCACAACGGGCACAACCAGCCCTTGCTCCGTACCCACGGCCATGCCGATATCATAGTGATTTTTATAGACAATATCATCGCCGTCAATTTCCGCATTCACGGCAGGAATCTCCTGCAATGCCGCCACCACGGCCTTGGTGAAAAAGCTCATAAAGCCGAGCTTGGCGCCATGTTTCTTCTCAAATTCCTCTTTATACTGGCTGCGCAGTGCCATGACGTTGGTCATGTCCACCTCGTTAAAGGTGGTGAGCATGGCAGCCGTATTCTGTGATTCTTTCAGGCGCTGGGCAATGGTTTTCCGCAGCTTGGAC
This sequence comes from Alphaproteobacteria bacterium, assembly GCA_030429725.1. Taxonomy (GTDB): domain Bacteria; phylum Pseudomonadota; class Alphaproteobacteria; order Rickettsiales; family UBA8987; genus JAUIEX01. The sequence continues at coordinate 21,758 of JAUIEX010000005.1, read as the reverse complement.
ATGCGCACACGTTCTTCCCGTGGGGCATCACTGGCGGCTGTTGTGAAGATGCCGCCGGAAGCCACCGCGTCCAGCACGTCGCCCTTGGTCACGCGGCCATCTTTGCCGCTGCCCGTGATCTGGCTGCCATCAATGTTATTTTCCGTGGCCAGCTTGCGTGCGGCAGGGCCGGAACCATCCATCCCCTTGGCAGGCGCAGAAGGTGCGTCTTTCTTTGATGCGGAGCTTTCTTCCTTAGAATCTTTCTTCGGGTCAGATTTCCCTTCATCCCTGGAGGCCGCTTTACCGGATGCGCCAACATCCAGCACACCAAGCACGTCCCCTTCGGAAACTTCGGAACCTTCTTCGGCAGCAATGGATTTGAGTGCGCCATCGGCTTCAGCGGAAACTTCCAGCGTTACCTTATCGGTTTCCAGTTCCACTAAAAGCTCATCTTTGGCCACGGCATCGCCAGGCTTTTTATACCATTTGGCCACGGTTGCTTCCGCAACGGATTCACCCAATGTTGGTGTTATAATATCGCTCATCACCCACTCCCTAGCGTTTGCGTGCAAGAAATCTTCTGCCGTTATAGCGCCTGCTGTGAAAATGGCTAGGGAGATTTTAACGCAGGGGAGTGGCAAGGGTTAAATCGTTAACGCCGCATGATGCCAAGGCGCCTATTTGCTTCAATGAGTGTCGCTGTGAAAGATTTTTTGAGAATATCAGTGACAAGAGTGGCAAAATCCTGTGCCTGCGCCGTCGTTATTTCCGTTTTGGGGGTGTTGATTGTGTCTATAACAATATCTTCAGTTAAGTGATCAATATGGGTTAATATTTTTTCAGATGTTTCGCTTAATGCTTCTTGATTTGTGAGTGCCATAAAATCATCGCCGGTGCCTTCCGGCTCATCATCAATCTCAGGCTCGTCCTCTTCTAGTACCATTTCCAGCGATTCCGTCACGGAAATATCACCAACATTAACCCCAATAATATCATTCTTCAGCTCCTCAAGGGATGTTACCAGCTCATCAATGAGCATATTATTATCAATGGCGGGATTTCCTATAATGATGGGAGTTTTTGTTGCAAGACGGAGCGCCTTAGCACCCCAATCACTATAAAAATCTTCCGTTAAATAACCTGTCATACCAATGATGATAAACCCTTGATGATTTAAACAAGGTTAAAAAATATATGGCTTTTTGATACAATGATCAGAAGCCGTTAAGCCACTACTTGTATTTTGGAACATGGCGGTCCCGAGATGATTCGAACATCCGACCTCTTCCTTCGGAGGGAAGCGCTCTATCCAGCTGAGCTACGGGACCATGTGGTGTGTTAGCAGGCTCCTCTATATCCTGTGAGCCATCAACTGTAAACCTGAGAGCGGAAAGAGAGATGGTGCCGCCGAGTAGAATTGAACTACCGACCCCGTCATTACCAATGACGTGCTCTACCACTGAGCTACGGCGGCACAAATTGCCATCATTTGCGAGGCTTACTTGCACGAAAGCGTATAAAAGTGCAAGATAGAATTCACCCATGAATGATACCAAAACCCGTCAAGTCGCCAAAGAAAAGCGCCTGCAACAGGCGTTACGTGCCAATATGCGACGACGCAAACACGGCACAGCCTCTGAAAAATCATCGGAAAATATGACGTCTGACGTGAAAAACCATGACAAAACACCCCCCAGCGGTGAAACGCTCTGAGTTATGACAGGAAAAGAGCCGCTCATTAATCGTCCACCGGATCCATCGGATAAAAAAGCCTATCTTGCCTGGCGCAAAAAGCGCGACCGGGTGATGCTTTATGCGCGAAAACAGCTGGACGCGAATAACCCCGGCCATCCCAGCACCGGCGATCAGCCCCAGCAGGCAATCGGCGGGGTGGCGGATGGTGCCAAAGATATGGATGATCCGATGGCAACCGGGGAGCGGGCGATGCAGATCACCAAACATCTGCGTAAAACCATCAGTAAAGGCCGCAGCCGCGGCAAAGCCAAGGCCAAAGGGCTGTTCAAATAGCACGATGTTAGCGGTTCTTTCCCCATCGAAAACACTGGATGAATCCGCCGTAAAGGCCATTGGAGCGCCCACGGAGCCGTCATTTTTGAAGGATGCCGCCACGCTGGTAAACTGCCTGAAAACACTGAGTGAGGAGGATTTGCAGCAATTGATGAGCATCAGCCCCAAACTGGCCGAACTTAACGCCCGGCGCTATCAGGGGTTTCAGATGCCGTTTACCGCAGACAACTCCAAACAGGCACTTTTGATGTTCAAAGGGGATGTTTATGATGGGCTGGATGCCGCCAGCCTGACGGCGGCGGAGCGTGCGCGTAGCAATGATTCTTTGCGGATTCTTTCCGGGCTTTATGGGCTGTTGCGCCCGCTGGATCTGATGCAGCCTTACCGGCTTGAAATGGGCACTAAGCTTAAGAATGAGCGGGGTAAAAATCTTTATGATTTTTGGGGAACGCGCCTCAGCCGGGCACTCAATGAAGCGCTGTCACAGCAGGATAAGGGCGAAAAACGGCTCATCAATTTAGCATCGAATGAATATTTCAAGGCGGTGGATATCGCCGCGCTGGATTGCCCGGTGACGACGATTCATTTTAAGGAAGAGAAGGGCGATATGCTGAAAGTTATCGGGCTGCATGCGAAAAAGGCACGCGGGCTGATGGCACGATTTATCGTGCAGCAACAACCGAAAACACCGGAGGATTTAGAAGCATTTAATGCCGCAGGCTATCGCTTCCGCCCGTCTCTTTCCAGCGCGGCGGAGATGGTGTTCAGCCGGGTGTAATAAGGCGTTTTTGTGGGCTGAGGGCTACTCCGCCATCTTTTTTCCCGCACTCACAAAATATAATTTTTGTGGGGTGAAATAGGTGGCAAAGATGCGGTTTACTTCCGCCGCCGTCACCGCCATGATCTTCTCATTCCGCGTGGCCGGGTAATCGGGGGCGAAGCCCTCCAGCTGCATAAAAGAAAGCATGGATGCCATCCGCCGCACACTATCAAAGCGCAGCACGTAATTATTGGTCATATAGGTTTTGGCGCGGCGCAGCGCGGCCTCGTCCACCCCTTCCTGTTGCAGTTTCGTCAGCATGTTCCGTAAGGATTCCTCCACCGCCGGCACGGATTCCGGGCGCGTTCCGGCGCTGCCGCGCAGCAGGGAAGCGGCGGGGCTGATATCCAGATAACTGTTGATGGAATAAACCAGCCCTTGCCGTTCACGAATATCATCCATCAGCAGGCTGCCAAAACCGCCGCCGCCCAGAATATGGTTTGCCACTAATAGCGGGAAGAAATCCGGGTGGTGATACCCCACGCCCGGCAGCGCAAATGCAATGGCGGATTGCGGTGCATTCATTTCATGCTGCCCGGTCTGCGCCTCTGAAAGGGTGGCCTGCGGCAGCGCCTGCGGCGCGTCATCCCCGGCCTGTGGCAGGCCTTCCACCAGATGGGAAATCAGCGTTTGCGCCGTGACTGCATCCACCTGTCCCGACACTGACACCGATAATTTCGGCCGGATGAAATGACGGGTCATGAAGGTTTGAATATCTTCACCCGTGATGGTTGCTAAGGTTGTTTTGCTGCCTTGTTGCGGCCAGGTATAAGGGTGATCGCCATAAAGAAGCTGCAAGAGAAGCTGTTGCGCCTGCCATTCCGGTTGCGCTTCCGCCCGGTGAAGGCCGGTCAGAACTTCCTGCTTCATTTGATTGAGAAAATCTTCACTTAGCAGAGGGTTTAACAGCGCTTCTTTCAGTAATGTCAGGGCGGTTTCCAGCTCTTCAGACAGGGTTTGCAGGTGGATCATGAAACGATCTTCCGTGACAGAGGCACTCAAACGAATGCCGCGCACCTGTAATGCTTCCTTAAAAAGCTGCTGATTTTTTTCTTGCGTAGCGCGGCCAAAAAGCTGTGCCAGCAGATAAGGAAGCCCGGCTTTCTCCGGCGGCACATGGGCGGTGCCAGCATGTTCAAACGCCAGATTGATCGTTACAAACCCGGCATCTTCCGCTTCCAGAAGCCACAGGGAGGCGGCCTCACTTTCCAGTACCCTGATGGGCAAATATATTCCCGATGGCGCGGCAAATGCGCCAAAGGGAAGCACCAGCAGCATCCATGCCATGGTCAGAAGCGCATATTGTTTCACGGGTGAATCACTCCTGTTACATAGCTTTCCGTATGCAACACATTCTGCACGGCCTGTTGCACATCTTCCAGCGTTACTTTGGCGAGCATTTCCGGCCATTGCTCCAGCAGGCTGGCATCCTGACCCGCGCCGATGATCCGTGCGAGTGCAAAAGCCTGCGCCCGTAAACCATCCTGACTGTAAAGCAGCTCCGCGCGCAGCGCCTGTTTTGCCGGCGCCAGCAACGGTGCCAGTTTTTCTGCATCATCCAGTGACAGAATCAGCCCATCCACGGCGCGGTTAATTGCCTCAATGCTTGCGTTCTCTTTCGGTGTAACTGCCATCAGAAGCTGCGCCGGGCCCCGCGTCAGCAAATCCGCCCACGCCGATGCTTCACTGGCAATGCCCCGCTTCACCACCAGTTCCTGCATTAACAGGCCGGATTCATCATCCCCCAGAATCTGCGCCAGAACGGCCACGGCGGCGGCCTGAAGGGGCGGAATCTCATGCATGTTTTGTGTGCGGTAGCGGCGCTGCCACTCACGTTGATTCACCCGCTCACTGGCCATGCTTAAATCAATCCGCGCCAGGGTGGCAGGCTCGTGCCACGCTGTGCGGGTTAAGGGCGCATCCGGCTTTGCAATCCAGCCATAATGCTGCTGTGCCAGCGCGTATAATTCGTCTTTTGTCAGATCCCCCACCACAATTAAGGTGGCATTATCCGGCCGGTAGAAATGGTCATAATGCGCTTGCACCTGCGCCTGGTCATAGCCTTCAATTTCATGCTGCCAACCAATCACAGGCCGCCCGTAAGGGTGGTTTACAAACAGCGCGGCGTTCATCTGTTCCTGTAGCAGGCCAAACGGGTTATTCCCCACCCGCATGAGCCGTTCTTCCACCACCACTTCACGCTCCCGCGCCACCACATCCTCCGAAAGTACCAGCCCGCGCATGCGCGTGGCCTCCAGTGCCATAATCAGCGGCAGCCGGTCTTTCGTGACCATTTGGTAGTAAAAAGTCAGATCCTTACTGGTGAAGGCATTATCATCCGCACCCTGATAGGAGAGCAGGGCGGAATATTCCCCTTCCTTGAGATATTCCGTTTCTTTAAACATCAGATGTTCCAGAAAATGCGACAGCCCGGATTGCCCTTGCGGGTCATCCATTGACCCAACATGATACAGCATGCCATGTGCCACCGCCGGGATGGTCGTATCGTTAATCAACACCGCATGCAGACCATTTTCCAGCTGAAAACGCTCCACCATCCGTGCGGAGGCCGGAGTGGGAACAATAATCACCAAACCCAAAATCGCCCACAGAAAAAACCGCATCATAGTTTTATGATATAGGCCGCGCCACCCACCCGCGCCAGTCTTTTTACCATCAGGTAATCTTGGCGAGTAAGGGGTAGATTGCGATGGTTATCAGCCAGATCCAGCATGGCAACAGAAAGGGCAGCGCCACGCCAGATAGCAGCGACCCCACCAGCCAACCGGCCAACATTACTGCCGCCAGCAACGCGCTTAAAAGCAGCCAGCGCATTTCCATAGCCTGAACGCGGAGCATATCCTGATGGCGCCTTAGGATCAGCATCAGGATCAGCCCTTCAAATGCCGTGATGCCCGGCGGATAAGCCAGCACAAGATCATGCAGCAAGGCCATCATTACCATCAGCAGAGGCGACAGTGCCAGCCCCCGATGGAGCATTAACCAGATGACCGTCAGCAGGAAAAAATGCGGCATTGGGAATGGGTGCAGCAATGGGCTGACATTGACCTGAGAAACCAGCCATGCCAGCCCCAGCGCGCCGGCCACCAGCCAGTCATGATGTGTGGCCTTTGGCCGTGTCCCATCAAAATGCATGATAATTACCGGTTCCGATGGTTATTCCGACCGCGTCAGGCTAAGAATACTCACATGGTGCAGGCGGTTACGATCCAGCACCGGGTGAATGCGCACACCATCCCGTGCGATTGAATCCACCGCGCCAACCACCAACCCGGACGGAAACAGTGCGTTATCACCGGAAGTGAGCGCCACATCCCCGGCATAGACCGTTTCGGAATGTTTCAGGCGGATCAGCCGTGCCTGTTGATGATCACCCGCGCCTGCCAGCACGGCTTGTTCACCGCTGGTGCTTAATGTAACCGGAAGGCGGAAATCACGGTCCGTTACCAACCGGATGCGCGCACTGTGCCGCCCGGTTTCCATCACCTGCCCGATCACCCCTTCCTGATTAATGGCCACCTGCCCGGTTTTGATACCATCTTCCGCCCCGGCATTGATCACCGCATAATGTGAAAAAGGCGAAAGGCTGTTGCTGACCACCCGTGCGGAAACATAATGCACGGCGGCTTCCGGCACATGGTTGAGCAGGCCGCGCAAACGTTTATTTTCAAAACTCAGATGGGTGGCCACCTGTCCGGCGGCTTGCCAATGACGTAACTCCTCCCGCAGGCGTTTATTTTCCGCATAAACATCCATGAATTGCTCGGTAGTGATCACGGCCTGATTCAAGGCAGAGAGAGGCGCGGAGATGGTTCCCAGAACCGGCGCTAACAGATCGGTTAACCCGGTGCGAAGGACGGAAATTTTCTCCTCATGCAGGCGGGAAAAAATCAGAAGAATGATAGAAACCAGCACGGCCAGCAGAAACCCACCCCGGCGAATCACTCCGGCCAGCGATGCTGCCACCTGCAATGCCGATACTCTCTCCCTGCCCGGAAATGCCATGTTTTCTCACTCCTTACGGATATTCTCCCCTCATCCTAACAGAGTGCTTCTTAAAGAAAAGTGTCAATCTGTCTGCAAAGCAATCTATTCCGGAACAAAGCAGGGCGCCGGCGCTTCCTGCTGCGGGCGTGACAGAAAAAGATTATGCTTTCAGCAGCCAGTTGATATGCGCCATTTTGCGCCCTTCACGCACTTCTTTTTTGCCATAAAGATGCAGCTTGGCATCCGGTCTGGCAGCAATGTCCGGCAATTTCTCCATGTCGTGTCCGATCAGATTTTCCATCCGTACGGGGGTATGCATCGCCGGACTGCCAAGCGGCAGGCCGCAAATGGCGCGGACAAATTGCTCAAACTGGCTGGTCTGCGCGCCATCCATTGTCCAGTGGCCGGAATTATGGGGGCGCGGTGCCATTTCATTGACCATGACGCTGCCATCTTTCAACACAAAAAATTCCACCGCCAGAAGCCCCACCACATGCAATGATTGTGCCAGTGTTTTTGCGTGGGCAGTGGCGGCCTCGGCCGTATCCTGCCGGATATTGGCCGGCACGGTTGAGGTGCGTAAAATACCGTCTTCATGGATATTTTCCGCCGGTGGATAGGCCAGCATTTCACCCTCGGTACTCCGCGCCACGATCACGGAAATTTCTTTCACAAACGGTACAAAAGCCTCCAAAATGGCGGGCTGACGATGGATGCTATCATAGGCGGCCTGCAAATCCGTTTCCGGCGTGATGATGGCCTGCCCTTTGCCGTCATAGCCCATTTCCGCCGTTTTTAGTACTGCCCGGTCATTGCCGTCCATGGCGGCGGCCATTTCCTGATAGGCCGCCTGTAATTCTTTCAGGTTGTGAACCGGCATCGTTTGGTTAGTCGGCACATTATGCTCACGGTAAAAAGCCTTTTCACGCAGGCGGTTCTGGCTGATATGCAGCGGGATGTGCCCCGGCCGCACCTGCACATATTGCTGGATGGTCTTAATCGGATTGGCGGGGATATTCTCAAACTCATAGCTCACCACGTCCACCGCTTTGGCAAAGGCGGTTAAGGCCGCTTCATCATCATACTCCGCCACCGTCACATGGCTGGAAACCTGCGCCGCCGGGCTGCCGGCGCGATCGGTATAGATATGTGTTTCATAGCCCATGGCGGACGCGGCCAGTGCCGTCATACGGCCAAGCTGCCCGCCGCCTAAAATGCCAATGATGCCACCGGGAAGGATGTGTTGTGTCATAAAGTTACAAAATTTTAAGCAATATTACGCAGGCTGGTTTCCGCACCTTCAGTGGAGGCATAAACAGGCTCCAGCGCCACATTTTCCGTTTGTTCCGTGCGCCAGTGGGTCAAGGCATCGTCCAGCACCTGATATTTCAGGCTGAGGATGGCCGTGGCCATAAGCGCCGCATTTTTCGCGCCTGCCGTGCCAATGGCAAATGTGCCCACCGGAATGCCGCCGGGCATCTGCACAATGGAAAGCAAACTATCCATGCCTTTGAGCGCCTTGCTTTCCACCGGCACACCCAGCACGGGCAGGGAAGTGAGCGAGGCCAGCATGCCCGGCAGATGCGCCGCGCCACCGGCGCCGGCAATGATGACCTGTATGCCACGTTCTTTGGCCGTTTCGGCGTAGCCTACCATGCGCTTTGGTGTGCGATGGGCGGAAATAATTTTCACCTCATGCGGCACGTCCAGCATCTGCAAGATATCCACGGCGGCCTGCATGGTGGACATATCGCTCTGGCTGCCCATGACCACGCCCACCAAGGGGCTGGATTCATCAAATGTCTGGGGATTGTTGCTCATAGCGCCTCCACAAAAAGAAGAGTCTATAACGGAGAATCATGAAAAAGGCAAGCAATGCAGGGGATATATGATGCTGTGTTGAGCCGTCATGAGGCTTCATCCACGCCGCTAAAATTTCAGCGTGCCGTCTTTGTGGCGTGCATTCAAATCGTCAAACCCACCAATATGTTCACCATTGATAAAAATTTGCGGCACGGTACGCCGCCCGCCGGATTTTTCCATCATTTCCGCGCGTAACGCATCATCATTGGTCACGTCAATTTCGGTATAATCCTGTCCCAGCCGCGAAAGCAAATCCTTCGCGCGGGTGCAATAAGGGCAGTAATCGGTGCTGTAAACGGTAATATCGGTCATAAAATCTCCTATGTTAGACGATAGACATAAAGCGGCGGGTGCGCAGTTTCCACCCCGGAATGACAAAAGAGTTGAACCAAGTTTGATTTTTGCATAAAAGTCCGACTCTTAAATCGTTTATGGCGGGTGTAGCTCAGTTGGTTAGAGCGCCAGATTGTGGCTCTGGAGGTCGCCGGTTCAATCCCGGTCACTCGCCCCACCAGCCCCGAAGCGCCAGTGAGTGAAACGAACGTTAGCGCGTGGGGCAATTAGAAGAACCGGCGACCATGTGGATTGCGCACGCCCTTCGGGCTTCGCGCGCGGGGGTTCAATCCCGGTCACTCGCCCCACTCTCTTTTGAAGTTGCTCCTGAAAAGTTCTCCTGAACTTTTCAATGAGCCTGACACCCTGCGGGTGACTAAAGACTCTCGCCTCCTGGCTCGCAAGTTACCCGAAGCGCCAGTGAGTGAAACGAACGTTAGCGCGTGGGGCAATTAGAAGAACCGGCTTTGTGTCCTCCGGAGATTCATCTGAAAATTTTTGGTCAAAATGTTGCAGCATGAAAGCTAAAGGCGTATGGCATTAGGCAATGCTTTCAGAGCTCGCCACCCTTGTTATTTTTCATCACATGCTGGTGCTGTCCCGGCTGGGCGCGGCGTTTATGATTTTCCCCGGATTTGGAGAGGTCACGGTGTCCCCGCGCATGCGGCTATTGATCGTGCTGGCGGTGACGGTAACGGTGACACCATTGCTGGAGAAAAGCCTGCCCGCCTTGCCGGAAAATGGCGTGAAGCTGGCGCTGGCGGTGTTGATGGAGGCGATTGTGGGGGTGTTTATTGGTGGGATGATGCGGATGATACAGGCAACACTCCACATGGCAGGCATGATTATTGCCTTCCAGTCCAGCCTTGCTTCCGCGCTGCTTTTTGACGCAAATCAGGGCTCTCAGGGTTCGGTGATTGGTAATTTTCTGACGCTTTTGGGCGTTACCATTATTTTTACCAGTGAGCTGCACCACCATATGCTGCTTGGCGTGGTGGATTCCTACACGCTGTTTCCTTCCGGGCATTTTGTGCCGGTGAATGATTTTGCGGAGATGGCCGCCAATATTCTGGCGCGCGGATTTATGGTGGCGTTTCAGATTGCATCCCCTCTGGTGGTGGCGGGAACGTTGCTTTATCTGGGCGCGGGCGTGCTGGGGCGGCTGATGCCCACCATGCAGGTGTTCTTTGTGTTAATTCCTATGCAGGTTTACATTGCCTTTTCCATTTTGGCGCTGATTCTGGGCGCGGCGATGACATGGTATACTCAGTATCTGGAGGAGATATTGCTGATGTTTCGTGTGTAATGCCGGTTTATGTGTGTTACCTGCCGGTGGCAGTGCTGCCGGATAGTGATGGCAAGATGGCGCTTTATGGCGCATAAGGCTTGCAGAAAAATGTGCCGGGCTTACAAGCTAATTTCATCATTATGATTGAACGTATTATTACAACGACCGCCGAGCTGAAAGCGCGCTGTTTGCCGCTGCATCAGGAGGCGTTTATTACGGTTGATACGGAGTTTCTTCGGGAAAAAACCTACTATGCTCAGCTGTGCCTGATCCAGATTGCGGGGGAATATGATTATTTCGCCGTTGATCCGCTGGCCGAGGGGTTGGATATGAGCGCCTTCTGGACGTTGATGGGTGATGAGGCGGTGCTGAAAGTGTTTCACGCCTGCGATCAGGATTTAGAGATTTTATACCAACTGCATGGCAAGCTGCCCAAGCCGGTATTTGATACGCAGATTGCCGCACGCATGTTGGGCTATGGTGAGACGATCGGCTATGGCAATCTTGCGGAAAGGCTGCTGGGCGAAGATATTGATAAATCCTCCCGCTTCACGGATTGGAGCCAGCGCCCGCTTTCCGATAAACAGGTGGATTATGCGCTTTCGGATGTCACGTATCTGCGGGATATTTATATCAGTCTGGCGCAGGAGTTGAAGGAAAAACAACGCTATCACTGGGCGGAAGAGGAAATGCGCCTCTGCGCGGATGAAAGTAATTTCTGTGTTAACCCGGAAGATGCCTGGCTGAAAATCAAAACACGCGGTGGCAAGGGTGAGTTTCTGGCCGCCGTCAAGCTGCTGGCAGAGTGGCGGGAACGCCGCGCACAGGAGCGTGATATTCCACGCTATTGGACATTGCGGGATGATGCGATTTTAGAGATTGCTTCGGTGATGCCGAAAAACCTGAAAGAGATTGAAGGTCTGCGCAGTTATAAACATAAGAATAAAGAGAAAACCAATGAGATTCTGGAGCTGGTCAAGCGGGCACGGGAAATAGAGCCGCCGGAACCTGCCAAACGGCGTAAAAGCGTGCCCAAGGGTGTTGCGCCGCTGGCGGAGCTGCTGAAGATTCTGCTGAAGCGGCAATGTGACTGGCATGATGTGGCACCCAGCACCGTGGCCAGTATGGAAGAGGTGGAGGAAATCGCCCGGCGGCTTGACCCCGCCGAGGATGAAGATTTGCCCTGCATGCGCGGCTGGCGGTTTGATGTGTTCGGCAAATATGCGCTGAAGCTCAAACGCGGTGAGCTGGCTTTAAGCGCACAAGGGCGAAAGATCGTTCTGCTGGAGCCGGATGTAAATTAGCGGCTTGTGCCACCTTTGCCCGCGCACAGGAGTGGGCTGCTTATACTTTCGGCAAGGTAACGCCCTGCTGCCCCATATATTTTCCGGCACGGTCGGCATAGCTGGTTTCACAAGGCTGATCGCCCTTAAAGAAAAGGAACTGGCAGGCGCCTTCATTGGCATAGATTTTGGCCGGCAGCGGCGTGGTGTTGGAGAATTCCAGCGTCACATGCCCTTCCCATTCCGGTTCCAGCGGCGTCACATTCACGATGATGCCGCAGCGTGCATAGGTGGATTTACCCACACACACCACGAGGACATCGCGTGGAATGCGGAAATATTCCACCGTTCGTGCCAGCACAAAGCTATTGGGCGGGATGATGCAAATATCAGTTTTGCGATCGACAAAACCGCTCTGATCAAACGCCTTTGGGTCAACTGTTGCGGAATCAATATTGGTGAAGATTTTGAACTCATCCGCCACCCGCGCGTCATAGCCATAAGAGGAGAGGCCATAGGATATTTTACCCTGAGCGCGTTGCTCGGCTTTCTTCGCCTCTTCCACAAAAGGTTCAATCATGCGCTGTTCTGTTGCCGCGCTGCGAATCCAGCCATCGTGTAGAATCGTCATGCCCCCTGTTTACGCAGATTTCGCGCAAGCTGCAAGTGAGCGATTCCACTTTATTTACGGTTGAAAGTTCGCTACATCTTTCCCCTATGAGAGATATGCTGAAAATTATCATGCCACCCATTCACCGTGAAGGGCATCTGTTCATTGCCATTGCGGTGGTGGTTACGCTCATTGGGATGGCGGTGGAGGAATGGCTGGGCTTTGCCTTTTTAGTGATTACAGTCTGGATGGTTTATTTTTTCCGGGATCCGGATCGTGTCACGCCGGATCGCGCCGGGCTGATTGTTGCCCCGGGTGACGGAAAAATCTGTTTAGTGGAAAAGGCCTATCTGCCGAAAGAGCTGGTTGGTGACGTGAGCGAGGAAGTGTGGCGGGTGAGCATTTTTCTGAATGTGTTTAACGTGCATGTGAACCGTGTGCCGATTGCCGGGCAGATCACGGCGCTGCATTACCATCCGGGGAAGTTCTTTAATGCCTCCTTGGATAAAGCCAGTGAGGAGAATGAACGCCAGTTGGCGCTGGTGGAAACTGTCGACGGGAAGAAAATCGGCTTCGTGCAGATTGCCGGGCTGGTGGCGCGGCGGATTGTGTGCCAGCTTCAGGAAGGCATGCCGGTTAAAACCGGGGAGCGTTATGGCATTATCCGCTTTGGCAGCCGGGTGGATGTTTATTTGCCCAAAGGGGTAGAGCCGCTGGTGGCAGTGGGGCAAACCACGGTGGGCGGGGAAACGGTGTTGGCGGATCTGGTATCCGAAGAATCCAAACGTGGTGGTAGAGAGCATTAAAATTAGTCGCAATTGTTGGCTTTAGGGGATCGAAGTGAAAGCAGATAAACCCACAGGACATTCTCATCCGCAACAAATGACGCTGGTGCGGTTATTTCCCAGTATTTTGACGTTAACCGGGCTGTGCATTGGCATGTCCACCATCAATTTTGCGCTGAAAGGTAATTTTGAAATGGCGGTGACGTTTATTGTGCTGGCCTCCATCATTGATGGGATGGATGGTACGGTGGCACGGCTGTTGAATGCCACCAGCGACTTTGGCGCGCAGCTTGATTCTCTGACGGATTTTATCAATTTTGGCATTGCCCCGGCCTTTGTGATGTATTTATGGGCGGCGGCGGAAGTGCCGAAGATCGGCTGGGCGATGGTGCTGTTTATGAGCATTTGCTGCGCCATTCGGCTGGCGCGGTTTAATACCGATCTGGACGTGCAGCCGCCGAAATGGGCCGCTAAATTTTATACCGGCATGCCGTCTCCGGCGGGCGCGATGATGGCGGTGGGGCCAATAACGGTGACATTGGCGCTGAAGGAAGATTTCCCGGATTTATTTCAGCTTTTTCCTTATTGGGAACAGCCCTGGTTTGTGATTGGCTATGTGGCGGTGATTGCATTGCTGATGGCCAGCCGCCTGCCAACCTATTCCATCAAGAAATTCAGTTTTCCCCGGCGCTATGCCTGGCTGATTCTGGTGCTGATCGGGCTGGTGCTGATTGCCGCCTTCACCAAACCATTTTTAACGTTGGTCAGCATTGGGGTCTGGTATTCACTGAGCCTTCCCATCGGGCTGGGGATGTATTTGAGAGCAAAATCTAAGGGTCAGCAGGGGTAATGATGGAGGTTTCAGCACTACCGGAAACAAATGAGGCAACGCCATCGGATGAGCCGCTGGCATTGGCGCAGTTAACCAACCCGTCGGAGTTGGGGGATTATTTGCGTCAGGCGCGGGAAGCGCAGGGAAAAACCATTGCGCAGATTAATGAGATTACCAGCATCCGTGAGCGTTATTTGCTAGCGCTGGAAAAGGGCGAGGTACAGGATTTGCCGGGGGATGTGTATGCCAAGGCTTATTATATCAACTATGCCGAAACTCTGGGCATTGACGTTTCCGCAGCAGCGGCGCGGTTGTTTGGCGCAAAGAGCAAGGTTTCGCCGATACTGACCAGCAATGCTCCAATGGTAAAGCCGGCGCGGCGCGCTGCCGGGCGGCTTTATGTGGTTGGCGGCGTGGTGCTGGCAGTGTTGGTGGTGTTAGTTTTTCAGCAAAATAAACTCGCCTTTATGCAGGACGGGGCAAGTGAAACAACACCAAAGCTTGTTTCGCCTGCGCCGGCATCGCGCAGTGATGATGTTACGGTCAAAACAAAGGAAGATAACACCCACATCAAGCCGCTGGCATGGATGCAGCAGGATCATGCCATTGAGCTGGCCATTCGCAGCCCAAAACCCCAGCAGGTGATTCTGAAAGATGATACCGGACTGACATTGCTGCAAAGCACCATGCGCAGTGAGCAGGTGGTGTTTGTGCCGATTGACCGGCTGCGCCCGAAAGGCAGCCTGACTCTCTATGGTGATCAGACCATCTCCCTCTATATTAATGGGGTGGCGTTCCGCTTGCCGGAACAGCCCACGCTGGCAGGGGTAACGTTCCGGGTGTGGGATTTGCTGGCACTGACCAACCTTCTTCCGTTAGAGACCGAGAAGGTTGCAGATAGCAATACGATTTAGGCTTTGTTAATCGGATGATAACCCGGCGAAAAACCACGCAGGTGAATGTGGGAGGCGTATTGGTTGGCAGTGACGCGCCCGTTCGCGTGCAATCCATGACCAATACCGACACGGCGGATATTGAAGCCACCGTGGCGCAGGTGAAGGAGCTGGCGGATGTTGGTTCTGAAATGGTGCGGCTGACGGTGAATAATGAAAAAGCCGCCGCTGCCGTGGCGGAAATCAAGCAGCGCTTGCACGATCTGGGTTGTGATGTGCCGCTGATTGGTGATTTTCACTATAACGGCCATCGTCTGTTGGCGGAATATCCGGATTGCGCGGCGGCTTTGGCAAAATACCGGATCAATCCCGGCAATGTGGGGTTCGGGAAGAAGAAAGACAAGCAATTCTCAGAAATTATCAGCATCGCCATGCAGTATGATAAGCCGGTGCGGATTGGGGTGAACTGGGGCAGTCTGGATCAGGAGCTGCTGACCACACTTATGGATGAAAATGCCCGTAAACCCAAACCGGAAGAGGCTGAGGCAGTGATGCGTGAGGCGCTGATCCAATCCGCGCTCATCAGTGCACAGGCGGCGGAAAAACAGGGCATGGCAGCAGATAAAATCATTCTTTCCTGCAAGATCAGCCGTCTGCAGCCATTGGTGCTGGCCTATCAGGCGCTGGCGCAGCGCTGCAATTACCCGCTCCATCTGGGCTTAACCGAGGCCGGCATGGGCGATAAGGGCGTGGTGGCTTCCAGCGCGGCACTGGCCATTCTGCTTCAGCAGGGCTTGGGTGATACGATCCGCATTTCCCTTACCCCAGCCCCCGGCGAAGGGCGTTTGCGGGAGGTGATTGTGGCACAGGAATTGCTGCAAACTATGGGTTTCCGTTCGTTTACACCACAAGTTACGGCCTGCCCCGGCTGTGGCCGCACCACCAGTATTTTCTTTCAGGAACTGGCGGAGCATATTGAAGGCTATCTGCGCAAAAATATGCCGGTCTGGAGCCGCCATTACCCCGGCGTGGAGGCAATGGAAGTGGCGGTGATGGGCTGCATCGTCAATGGTCCGGGGGAAAGCAAACATGCCAATATCGGCATCTCCCTTCCCGGCACCGGGGAAAGCCCGGCAGCGCCCGTTTTTGTTGATGGCAAGAAGGTTACAACGTTGCGCGGCGATAACATTGCCGAAGAATTTACGGATATGGTCACACGTTACGTTGAAGAACGCTACGGAAGCTAGAAAGGCGCGGCAATCACGGCGCCTGAATTCAATTCAGAAAAAAACTACCAGCCGACGGCAGTCTGTGACAAGCTGTAAACCGGCGCAGCAGGCGCAACCGGAACGCGGTTATAAGCCTGAATTTGCGGTTGAGGGCGCGGTGCGGGTGCAAGCTGCTGGCGCGGTTGCATGCGCATATCCAGCGCGGAGCGGCGTTGCAGCAAACGCTCAATCGTTGCCTTGTCCACTGCGCCGGAGCTGATATTGTTATTGAAATAGGCAAATTGGCTTGGGTTCATGAAGCTGGAAGTTTCCGCGCGGCTGCTGAAAGAAACCAGCACCAGGGCGGCAGCGAAGATAAAGAAAAAATGACGCATCTTATTGCTCCAATTTGTGACTTACTTGAGGCGGTTATACGCGGCCGCATAACCTCCGTCAACCAGAAATGCACATTTCTGCAACTATGGAAGTATATAGCCACATATTTTATATAAATACATGCATAACAGTTACTTATATATGTATCATTTTAATTCATTTCTATAAAAATAAAACTAAATTTTATCTTTTTTGCTAAAATTTTTCATGCTTGACGCCGATTTCAGAAGGCAGTAAAGCCGCGCATTATGATGCAACGAAACATCGCGTTTGGCACGAATCTATGGCATAAATGCCGCAGTCTCACATGCGTGGCGCGCATCAGTTCCATCGCGCTTTGTATTATCGCTGCATTCTGCGTCACGTCACTGGGTGGCTGCCGGACATTTCTAAAACCGCTGGAGCCGGTGGCCAAGCCGGTTCCCATCAGCTTTCCGCTGCAACCGCCGGAAGGGCCCGCCGTTTATCAGCAAGGCTGGAATGACGGCTGCCGCAGCGGCCTTTCCTCCACCAATGAGCTGGTGCGCCCGGAATTCCGCTTTTATAAATATAATGTGGATGAGGAATTGCAGTTTAATAAGATGTATTGGCGCGTGTGGCAGGATGCCTATGATTATTGCGCCTTCACCATGCTCACTTTAATGAAGCACCATAGCTGATGCGCCTGATTATCCTCCTCTTTCTGGCGTTATTATTGCAGGGTTGCTGGGCGCTGGGTATGTCCGGCCACGCGCAGAAGGCCGGTATTTTCTATCAGCCTCCCACGCCGGGCGATTACCCACCTTATTACCTGATGGGTTGGAAAGATGGCTGCCAGACGGGCGCTGCCTCATCGGCGGATAATGTCTATAAATACAGGCGGCTTTTCACGCAGGATTGGCGGCTGGCACAGGATGATACCTATTATCAGGGCTGGAAGGATTCCTATGATCACTGCCGTAAATATTTCCTGAAACAGGATAGCAGCACCGGCTACACTGCCGGGTAATTTTAAACGGCGGCACGCCGCGCCTTAGGCACATTACTGCGGCTGGCATTTTCCCGTCGCCTTTTGCTTTGACCTGAAGATCTTTTTTTGCTATTCCCCTGCTTCTCTCGCTGAATGGCCCCTTCGTCTAGCGGTTAGGACATCGCCCTTTCACGGCGGCAACACGGGTTCGAATCCCGTAGGGGTCACCAAGACTACTTTCCAAACACATCCGAATAAGTCCAAAAACCCTTGATTTTTCTAGGGTTTAATCGTAATCTCATCTCAATAACATCCACTTGCGTCTAACCAAATCCAGCGGGTTTGGGGAAACAAAAAGGGAAATAATAACGGTGAGGTACAAATGTTTCCCCACGATAACATAACGGAAGAAGAGATCGCAAACGCCCAGCCGAAGGCAAAACCCTATCGCCTACTTGCTGGCCAAGGCCTTCATGTACTTGTTTCCCCAGCCGGTGGGAAATATTGGCGAATGAAATATCGCATGGCCGGAAGGCAGAATACTTACTCGATGGGCGTATTTCCCAAAGTCAGCCTGAAAGAAGCCATCAAACTGCGGGATGAAGCCAAGCGGCTGATACGCAGCGGCATTGATCCCAATGCATTAAAGCACGAAGCCAAGAAAAATAAACCCAAGCCGAAGCCGAAAAAATTCACATCGCAATTTCGGATGGATATTAATAAGGATGGCCTACTCATCATTGAAACGCCGCAGAGTATTATTTCCCTGACGCCTGACCAGGCAAGAGCGTTAAAAGCATTTCTGGCCACCTCACTTGCGAAGGAGGCCATATGAAACTGACAGCAAAAGCCATAGAAAATGCCAAGCCACGAGATAAAATCTACCGTATGTTTGATGGTGGAGGCCTGTATTTTGAAGTCACGCCCAGCGGCGGAACCTACTGGCGCTTGAAATACCGCTATATGGGAAAAGAAAAGCGCATGGCATTTGGTGTGTATCCGGATGTGGGTTTGGCAGAGGCGCGTGAGAAACGCTACGCTGCCAGAAAATTATTAGAGCAAGGTATCGACCCTAATGAAAAGAAAAAGGTGGAGAAGCTGGAGCGCATAAAAGATTACGAGAATAATTTTGAGGCATTAGCGCGGGAGTGGCATCAAAACCGCCAGCATGCCTGGCAACCAAAACATGCGGAGAATATCCTGAGGCGACTGGAAGCACATATGTTCCCTGCCATCGGCGCACGCCCAATTAAAGACATCACTCCGCCAGAACTGCTGGCTGCCATTTATCCCATTGAGAATGAGGGCAAGCACGAGCTGGCGCATCGTATGCTACAAACCTGTGGCCAGATTTTCCGCTATGCCATTGCGACCGGTAGAGCGACGCACAATATTACTGCTGACCTCAGAGGCGCACTCCGCCCGGTTAAAAGCAAAAACTTCGCGCACCTCTCTGAAAAGCAATTACCCGTTTTCCTCAAGGAGCTGGATAAGTACGATACGGATTATAACGGCAATGTACTCACCAAACTGGCATTCAAGCTGCTGATCCTGACATTCGTCCGCTCCGGCGAGATTCGAGGTGCGCTGTGGAACGAGATCAACTGGGATAAGAAAGAATGGCGTATCCCAGCCGAGCGCATGAAAATGAAATCGCCGCACATTGTGCCGCTCTGCACGCAGAGCCTTGCCCTGCTTAAACAGATTCACGACATCACCGGCAACAGCTACGGCGGAAACCTCTTCCCCAGCCAGCAAAGCCCGCGTAAGGTGATGAGCGAAAATACCTTCCTCAAAGCTATCGACAAGATGGGCTATAAAGGCATCACCACCGCGCACGGTTTCCGCGCCACCGCATCAACCATCCTGAATGAAAACGGATTCCCGCCCGATCATATCGAACGCCAGCTGGCGCATTGCGAGCGTGATCAGATTCGCGCCGCTTATAACCACGCCGATTTCCTGCAAGACCGCCACGTGATGATGCAATGGTGGGGTGACTACCTTGAAAAGATTGGGCTCTAACGTCCGAACACATAAAATCTTTTCAACTATGGCGTGCATGTCTATGCTAGTCCTATGACGTCCGAACAAGAACAGATAGAAGAATATAATCCGGAAGATGCCCGCGAAGTGAATCGTCGCTTTGAGGCGGTTGCCTATTGGGGTGCTCGTGAGGATTTTTGTGGTGAAACAACGCAACCTACATTGAAATTCTGGGCAAACCTTTCACGCTGGACGTTGGAAGAAGCCACAGCTCTTACATTAAACCGCAACCCAAAACAATTTATTGATCCAGCTGTTGGCAAAGGTCTGCTGGAAAAAGACCCAAAGGTGGAGCATTATCACTACGTGCAGGAGCATATTAAACGTGCCGTGCAAGCGGGTGAATTGACTGATCCGGCAAAACCTGCTGTATATGTTGCGTGGGCAAAAGGGCGTGATCTGAATTTTCCTGAAGCACTGGCCAAGTTGGTGCCTGCAGCTGCGGCGGATAATCAGAACGCTCCAGCGAAAGCCGTCAAATCTAAAGACAAAAGTCATATTGCTCTTACACGTGAGAAGAACACCCTGCTCAATCTTTTCTTTGGCGTGGTGGTAGATTTCTATGGCTATGATCCAACCGCCACTCGTAGCCCTGTTCCCAAACAGCTTGAACAGATACTTCGTGAACGTGGCATTCGTGTGAGTGATGACACGATCCGTAAATATTTACAGGAAGCACTTGAGGTGTTACCCGACGATTTCCAAGCCCCCAAACCGAATTCGGTCAAGTAAAAGCTAATTCGGACACAGACCCCTCTGCATCTAGCAGGATGGCTTCGTAACCCAACGAAACCTAATGGAGGTCATCATGTACTATCACAAACATTTACCCGAAACCGGCTTTGTGCGCTTGCCAGTTATTCTGCGCGTTTTCCCTGTTGGAAAATCCACCTGGTGGGCTGGCGTGAAGGAAGGTCGCTATCCGCAGCCGGTCAAGCTTGGCCCACGCATCACCGCATGGCGCGTGGAAGATATCCGCGCACTCATCGAGGAGAAAAACCATGGGTAAAATTCCGATGCAGCAATGGTATCCCGACGCGCATATTGCCGACACTGGTACGTTGACGCTCGAAGAGCAAGGAGCCTATCGCCTGCTGATGGATCACCTGTGGATAAAAGGTGGTTACCTGCCGGATAATGACAAAGACGTCGCACGATTGCTTCGTATTCCGGTGAAAAAATGGCAGAAAATCAAGGTTCGATTGAGTGATTATTTGCTCATTTACGAAGGCATTATCACACAAAAACGCCTGAAACGTGACTATCAATATGCGATCAAAAAGAGCGCAATCAACGCGCAAAATGGTGGTAAGGGTGGAAGAAAAACCGCAGAAAACTGGAAAAGTAATCAAGCGAACGCTGTAGCGAAAGACGGCGGTGGCGGTGGGGCAAGGCGACGAACCAATGGCCAGGCCCAACATATTAGCGCTCCACTGGAAAAACTAGAGCTAGAACTAAAACCAGAACCATAACTAAAATTATAATAGAGAGAGCTAAAACTGTGGATAACTAGGCTATACCATAAATACGTCCATAACTATTGACGAATCTAATGCGTCCACTATTATCGACATATGAAGCTAGAACATGCAATCAACGCCTTCACTGCGCTTTCACAGGAAACACGGCTAAAGGTGTTCAAAATTCTTATTGAATATGGAAGCAGCGGTACGGCTGCCGGAACGATCAGTGATCGTCTGGGCATTCCGCATAACACGCTGTCCTTTCATTTGTCTCACCTTACGCAGGCAGGGTTGATCTCTGCCCGTAAAGATGGGCGTTCCATGATCTATGCGGCCAATGTCGCATCCATCGAAGAGCTGATCTCCTATCTGCGTGAAAACTGCTGCATCAATGAAGAAGGTGAGAAGTCTTCTTGCAAAACAACACAAAATGAGTGCTGCTGATGAAACGAATCCTTGTTCTCTGTACAGGCAATAGCTGCCGCTCCATCATGGCCGAAGCACTGATTAACTCACTCGGCGCAGGACGTTATGAAGCAGTCAGTGCCGGAAGCAATCCCGCCGGTTATGTGCATCCTAAATCCATCGAAACGCTGAAAAGGCATGGCATTGGCGTGACTAATCCAACCAGCAAGTCATGGGACGAATTTACCGGCCAGCATTTCGATCTGGTTATCACCGTCTGCGATGCCGCCACTGCTGAAAGTTGCCCCGCATTTATTGGTAAACATGAAAAGCTGCATTGGAGTACACCAGACCCTGCCAAAGCCACCGGCACAGAAGAAGAGATCAATGCCGCCTTTGATGAAGCCTTTAATTTATTAAAACAACGAATCGAAAACGAATTACTATGACTGAACAATCTCCTTTAGGTTTTTTTGAACGTTATCTTTCCCTATGGGTGGCGCTTTGCATCGCCGCTGGTGTGGGGTTGGGCGTGGCGGCACCTTCCATCTTCCAAGCCATCGCTG
>JAUIEX010000004.1 GCA_030429725.1 Alphaproteobacteria bacterium | reverse complement strand
TTATCAGACGTTATATCGAACATCAGGGAAAAGAAGATTCTGGACAAGCGCAGCTTGAAATCTGAGCGTAGCGAAGCGTGATACCACGGGCCTTGGCCCGTGGAGATTCACTAAGCTTTAAATAATGCAAGTCTGGAATTAACTCTTTGACTACCGAAGATCTATTTTTAAACACACCGTCATTTCCCCACGCTCCAATGATAAGGCCAGCTTTCCCAGCAAGCTCCACAAGATGCTTATCATTTTCTTCACCAACGGGATTTAGTGCCTGCTTCATTTTACTTGGTAGCGTTTCCCTATAGGCAAAGAGATTTGCCATATACACGCCTCCATATCCCCATGACTGTGCATAACGCATACATTTTAGGAGGGTTGGATCATCGTCATTCTCATCTGCTGTTGATGGATTTAGACCAATAAAAAGAACAAAAGGCTTTGAACTATTCCAGATACGCCACAACGCATAACGATAGCAGCGACAGTCAGATAAGGTAGCTCCAGTCTCCATGTTTATAGAATTATCTGAAAATGCTCCGTGTCTCAACTTAACCAACATGCCTTCAACCAAAACTTCAAACCATCCCTACAGGCCAGACGACAGGAACGTTTAGAGCAGGTCTTAAGCGATGAGAATAGCATAAAACCTGCATTTTGATAGGCGCGGCTCATCGTTACTCTGGTGTGTAAGGTAAGGAAGAATGATGTAGGTTAATTTTCAAATGACCATCTTTGTCTTCAACATAACCAAAGCTATATTCAACCTTGATTTCTTGGCCATCAGTTTTGGTGAAGTAATAATTGCCCATAGCTAACGCAGAATCACAGTCAATATTTATGCCTTCATTTTCAAAACGTACCTTTATGTATGGTGCCAGCGCAAAGCCTTTATCTTCTGAAATGCTCCCACCCACAAAACAGGATAGCGCCTCCTCTTCTGTGCCACGGAACTGATCAGCGGCTGCTTTTGTTGGCTTGAATAATACCGTGCCCAGATCATAAGCATATAGCGTATCAAGGTGATTTAATGCCGCGTTCTTGTGATCGGCATTAGATAGAAAAACTTATGTTAATTGATGCACAATCACGTCATAATGTTTGATCGCAGTTGCTGAAACTGGCAGCGTTACCGGCGCGGCAGAAACTGTTGGGCGTTGCCGATGCGCTGATTTAGCCTAAATTTCCATGCAAGATTTTTAACATTAATCTGCCTCTCATGTTCGCAGATTTCACATTCACTCAAGATATCAAAGGAGTGCCTTAAATCTCCGCGGCCACGGCTTTAACGAATTCTTCCGTGGTAGCACCGGATTTTCCGGCCAGATCACGCGTGCCTTTGCCGCTGGTCATCACGTTCACCATGGCGTTATAGAGCCTATCGGTGAAGGCTTTCACCTCTTTCTCTTTTTCCGGGCTTTCCAGCCTGGCGCTATGGTTCATCGCGCCGATCAGCGCATCCACCATGCCCAGCGGGTTGAGGGAGGTTTCACCGCCCTCTAAATGGCGTTTCCACATGGCAGCCACCGTGCCGTGGCTGGCCTCAAATTCCTTGATCGGCCTTCCGTCCGCCGCTTTACCGTTCAGCACGGAGGAAATAAAACCCGGTGAGCGGTGAATCTGCGCCATCAAATCGGTCAGCATGTCCCCGTCATAATTATGTGCGCAGAAGGCAAACCCGCCATCCGTCCACTTCACCAGCTCCATGCAGGCGGCATCGGAAATAATGTGTGACAGCTCGCCCTTGCTATGTTCCAGCAGGTTTTTGGCGCGGAAATCCTCGCGGTAATGCGCGTCAAACACCTCTTTCATAATGCCCCAGAAACGTTCCTGCCATTTGAACACGGTCTTTTTCGTGGTTACATAGGGTGTCACGTTCGCCGCCAGTGAGCGGCTGAAAAAGTGATGCGCCAGATCTTCCACATTATCCAGCGGGTTATGGTAGGTTACCAGCGCGTTTTCGCTGTCTTTGAGCATCCGCTCATCCACCACCACCGGCGCGCTGCCATCTGCCGGGTGGAAGGTGGTCACGGCCTTGCCGGCGCCCACCATGCCGAAGCCGGCGCCATATTCACCGCCCACGGCGTGACGGTCGAACAGCACTTTCTTTTGATAGCCCAGCTTCAGCCCGTCGATCATGATCGTATCGCGGCTGATGGAAATGCCGTTCCAGCCGCGGCGCATCGCGCCATTTGGGCTGCCCCAGGCTTTTTTCAGCCCCAGCGCCTCTTTCTGTTCGTTGGTGGGGGTGATGGTTGGTTCTTTGAAGATCGCCCCAATCTCCGCACCGGCTGCCACCAGATCATGCAGCACCTGATCTTCCGTTTTATCGCGTGAAACACAGGAAAGATCGTAAAACTGCCAGTTGCTGATATCCACATGCGGTTCGATCCACTGTTCCAGAATCAGCTCCATGCCATAGCGGGTCATCTCCTCACCCTGCACATAGACCATTTTGGGGGCGTTGATTTTTGCCATGCGGACACTCCTGAAGATTGATTCAAAAATCAGTTAAGACGGATTTTTAAAAAGATTGCAACTTCAGCGTGAACGCCCGCCCTTATCGGGTGATTCTTCTTCATTCAGTATGGCCTGAATGCGCGATAATCAGCGTTTTGGCATCAGTCCCCAAACGGCGACGAGCAGGGCATGGTTAAGGGTCAGTTCCGGCGGAAGCAGGGTGGATTTCAGCTGAATTTCTGCCTCAAACAATGCTTTATGCAGTGCCTGCAGCCGTTTTGGCGCCCGCTGATAGCGGTTGGCCTGTGCCTGCACCAGCGGCTTGTCTTTATAGAAAACCGGCGGCCAGAGGGGCTTGATGGCCAAATCGAAGGATTGTCCAGCACGCATACCGGCAGTAATCAACATCAGCCGTTCGGTGGCGCGCAAACAGGCGCGCACCATCTGCACCGGTTGCAGCCCTTGCAGCAATGCCCGGCGCACCTGCTCCTGCACGGCTGCGCCATTGCCGGCCAGCAGCGCATGGCTGATCGTGTCCAGCTGGGCTTCGGTGACAGGGCGAATGCAGGCCATGGCCTGCTCCAGCGTGACCTGCCCGCCACCGACATAAAGCGCCAGCTTACGCACGGCATTTTTGGCGATTAAACGATCCCCCTGACATTCGGCGGAGAGATATTCGACAACGCCGCGCTCCGGCAAAATGCCAACCGTTTGGCATTCCGTGCGGACAATCTGACTGAGGTCGCGGCTATCATCCGTGTAGCAAGGCAGCGCGGCCAATCGCGCATCTTTTTCAAACAATGCGCGTAGCTTGCTTTTTGTGTCCAGCTCGCCGGCGGTGACGATAAGAAAAGCATAATCCGCTTCCCGGCCTTGCGGGATGGTCTCCACCGCGTCGGTGAGGGTTTTGGCGTGGGCGTTTCCGGCATCACGAATTTTCAGCAGGCGGCGCCCGCCGCCAAAGGCCATGGCGGAAAGCTCATCCTGCACTTTGGCGGGATCTTCCTTCACATCTTCACCATCCAACAAGGCGGTGAGGAAAGGGTCATCCAGATCGACAACCATTTGTTGTGCCATGATTTTAGCTTTTTCCGATACCTGTCCGGCATCCGGGCCATAGAACAGCACCCCGGCCAGATTGGCTGGCGGCGCTTTCATAAACGCATCCACTTTATAGGCCTGAATTTTCATGAAGGCAGCATAGGGCAGGGTGGTGGCCAGATCAATCAGCCATTCGCATGCCGCCTGCAGTTATCTTCCGCCCGGAATGTGAAGTGAGGGGCGCCCTTGTGCTATTGCCCACCGCTGCGGCCGCCGGGTGCGTGACCCGGCCGGAACGGGACGGGTGTGCGATCCGGCACGGCGTATTTCTGCCATTGCTGCCATTGCTGCAATGTTGATGTGATATCCTGGTTCAGCAGCGCTTCCAGCCGTGCTTCCACCGCCGGGGAGCGGTAATGATCCCAGTGCTGTGTTTGGCTTGGCTGGGCGGCGGATTGCAGATATTCCGCCGAAACGGTGGCGGGGTTATAAGGGGCGGCGATGACCATCTGAAAGCCGGCAGCGCCGCTGAGAATATCATTGATGGTGGTGGGGAAATGGTTTTTGAAATAATCCAGCCTTTCGGAAGTTTTTATGCCGAAATCCTGCAATTTGCCGGTGCCCATTTTTTCAAAGAGACCCTCTTTTTTACCGGAGCTTTCAAGATAACGCGCCACTTCCTGCGCGTTGGGGTTCATCAGGAAGCTGGGTTGAGCGCCGATTTGCCGTGTCCATGTTGGGGCGTTCAGCGCGCCCCAGTCGCTGACCAGCGTTTGCGGAAAAATCCGCAGATCGGTGAGGTTTTGCAGTAAATCCTGCTGCACGCGGTTCCATCGTTCTTCCCCGGAAACTGCCTGATATTGGGGCTGGGTATTTGCCCATTGCATCAGCGCCGGCTTCATTGCGTCCAGCGCGCCGGCGGGGGCAAACCCATCCACAATCAGCGTTTCTGGCGTAATGCCCTGCTGCGCCAGCCGCAAATGGGTGCGCACCGCGCCCTGCGTGCCAAGGGAATGGGCAAGAATGACCGGTGCGGTGTGCCGCATGGCTTCTTCCGGCGTGGTATCGGGAGAGCGCTGTTGGTAATAATCACCAAGCATTTGCAGCGCCAGCTGCTCGGTTGCTTTGCCCTGACGGTGGGATTTGTTGTCTTTGTCAGACCACAAGATCACGCCCTCAATCATCTTATAATCACCGCTTTCTTTGGCATATTTCAGCGGAAATTCCGCACCCGGCATCATCAGAATGGGGGCTGCATTCTGCAGGCGGTTGCCGGCGCCATCAATGGGTTCAAACAGCAGCAATTTTGCGCCGGATTCCGGCTCTGAAAAGCTGTAACGCGCCACCTCCTCTCCGGAAATCGGCAGGGTTTCCATGCCGGCGTAGCGGGGGCCATAAAGCGGATTTCCTTCAGGATCACGCAGCGGCGTGGCCGCCACCAGCCGCAGAGAAAGCGTGCTGCCGTCACGCTGAGTGACGTTGATAATCAAGCGCTCTTCGATGGTGTCGTCAATGCAGACATCCAGACAGTCGCTCTCCGGCAGGGCATCATCGGGATAGACATTGTAATGCCGGGCGATGTTCGTCCAGACGGCAGTCATCAGCGCCGTATTGTCAAGGATTTCCTGTTGTTTTTCCCGTGCCAGCATGAAGCCGGGCTGAAGATTTTCGGATTTCTGAATTGTTTTGCTCCAGCAATCCGGAGAAATGGCAGCGTTGAGTGCTTTGTCCCATGATTCCTGGTCAAAGCCATATGCGGGTTTACCAAAGCCCGGCGGATCAGATTCTCTACTTCCCATCAAAGCATCATAACAGGCAAAACCTAACAAAGCTTTAATAGCCAGGATGGAACAAAGATGGTGAATCCATCATTTTTGAAGAAAAACAGGTGAAATGGGTTGCGACAGCTTGCACTTTTGGCGGATTCCTGTATTGCCAAGAAGGTATGCCGTTACGACGTAAAGATTCAAGAATGAATGTGCCTGTTACCGTGGCGCTGGATGTGATGGGCGGGGACCATGGCGCGGCAGCCATCATTGAAGGTGCAAACCTGATAATGAAGGATTACCGTGTGGTGACCTTTCTGATGGTGGGGGATGAGGCGGTGATTCACCCGCTGCTGGAAATCTATCCGGCGCTGAAGCCAAAAACCACGATTATTCATACTGATGAAATGATTGCCGATGATGAAAAACCTTCCATCGCGTTGCGCCGTGGGCGGAAAAGCTCCATGCGTCTGGCGATTCGCGCCGTGAAAGAAGGGCAGGCGGCGGGCATTGTTTCCGCCGGGAATACCGGGGCGATGATGGCCATTTCCAAGCTGGTGCTGCAAACCTTGCCGGGGATCGACCGGCCGGCCATTGCCGGGGTGATGCCCAGCCTGAAACATGATAATATCATGTTGGATCTTGGGGCAAATATACACTGCGATGCCAGTAATTTATTTGAATTTGCCGCGATGGGGGATGCCTTTGCCCGTGCCTTGCTGGGGCGGGAAAACCCAACCATTGGGCTGCTGAATGTGGGCAGTGAAGACATCAAAGGCCCCGAAGCGGTGCAGAATGCGGCCGCCATGTTGCAGGAAGAAGATTGCCCGATCAATTTCCATGGCTTTATCGAAGGCAATGATATTACACGCGGTATTGTGGACGTGATTGTGACGGATGGGTTTACGGGGAATATTGCCCTGAAAACCATTGAAGGCACGGCCGGCATGTTTGCCGGATTCCTGAAGGAAGGGCTGAAGACGGCGCCGATCTGGGTGCGTATGGGCGCACTCATTGCCAAACAAGGGCTGGAGAATGTGAAGCGGCGCATTGACCCACGCGAATATAACGGGGCGATGTTTATCGGCCTGAATGGCATTGTGGTGAAAAGCCATGGCGGTTCCGATGCGTATGGCCATGCCTGCGCCATTGAGAAAGCGGTGCGCCTTGCGCAGTTTGATATTAACCGCAAGATTATTGAAGAACTGGCGGCCACCTCTTACCCCGGGTTTGATCTGGAAGACGCGCTAGGGGAAACGGAGCTGCTTCCCAAGGGGCTGGATCAGGATGAATAGCCGTTTGCTTGGCACGGGAAGTTACCTGCCGGAGAGGGTTGTTTCGAATGCGGAACTTTCTGAGACGGTGGATACGAGTGATGAATGGATTATCGCGCGGACGGGTATTGGCCAAAGACATATTGTTGCCGCAGGCCAAACCACGGGTGATATGGCGATTGCCGCCGCGCAAAAGGCGCTGCAGGCAGCGGGGATTGACGGCCGCGCGGTGGATTTGGTGGTGGTGGCCACAACAACGCCGGATAACACATTTCCCGCCACGGCAGGCAAGGTGCAGGCCGAGATTGGTGCGGCCGGCGCATTTTTTGATATTCAGGCCGTGTGTAGCGGGTTTGTCTACGCGTTGAGCGTTGTGGACGCTTTGCTGAAAACGGGCGCACATCGCACGGCTTTGGTGATTGGTGCGGATGCGCTTTCGCGGATTGTGGACTGGCAGGATCGTAATACCTGTATTTTATTTGGTGACGGCGCCGGTGCGGTGGTGCTTCAGGCGGAACCGGCAACAGGTGCGCCCGTGCGCGGTATCTTATCCACCCATCTGCACGGCGCGGGTGCAACGCGGGATTTGCTCTATGTGGATGGTGGCGCGGGCAGCAATCAGAAAACCGGGTTTATTCATATGGAGGGGCGGGATGTGTTTAAACATGCCGTGGCAAAATTGGCGGAATGTACGCTAGAATCGTTAGAGGCTAATGGGTTGAATGTGGCGGATGTGGCGGGGTTTATCCCGCATCAGGCCAATCAGCGGATTCTGGATGCGCTGGCAAAAAAGCTGGAAATTCCGGCAGATAAGGTGGTGAGCACCGTGGCAAAACATGCCAATACATCGGCCGCCTCCATTCCTTTAGCGCTGGATGATGCCATGCAACAAGGGCGGTTTAAGGCAGGGGATGTGCTTTCCATGCAGGCCATTGGCGGCGGGCTGGCCTGGGGCAGTGCGCTGATTCGGCTCTGATCTTTCAAAATGGCCTGACCGGTAACTGCTGATTGAAAAAATCAGTGACATTTCCCCCTGTTTTCGGTAGCTTCCAGCTATGCCGGATCGTTATGACATGAACCGTTTCCACAGCATTACCGATGGGGATAATGAACTTGGGCGAGAGTTGATTATGCTGCTGATGAAGACGATGAACCGCACCATCACCACCCTGCGGCAGGAGCCTGTGGGCAGTGCGGCGTTTCGGGCCGGTGCGCATGAGCTGAAGGGCGCGGCCGATAATCTTGGGCTGGTGAGCATTGCCAATCAGGCGAAAATGCTGGAAGCGCTGGCGGAGGGGGCGGAAAAAGCCGCCGCGCTGGCGGAGTTAAACGCCATGCAAGCGGCGCTGCAGCAACGCGCCGCACAGGAAGGGCTGGCTTAAGCGCCGCATTTCATAAGACAAGCCGTTGTCAGAACCCTGTTGCAGGGGTATAGACAGCGTTATGAGTGATTATAACCCCAAAATAATTGAAGCGAAATGGCAGCGTGCATGGGAAGATGCCGGCGTGCATCACGCGCCGGATAACCCACAAAATCCTTATTATGTGCTGGAAATGTTCCCGTATCCCTCCGGCAAAATCCATATGGGGCATGTGCGGAATTATACGCTGGGGGATGTGGTGGCGCGGCATAAACGCATGCAGGGCTTTGATGTGCTGCACCCGATTGGCTGGGATGCCTTCGGTCTGCCGGCGGAAAATGCCACCATCGCCCATAATTCCCGTCCGGAAAATCAGGATAACCCCCTGCATCCGGAAGACTGGACGCTGGGCAATATCGCGGAAATGCGCGGTGAACTGAAAGCCATCGGCCTGTCCTATGACTGGCGGCGCGAGCTGGCCACCTGCCTGCCGGATTATTATGCACAGGAACAGGCCATGTTTCTGGATTTCTGGGCGAATGATCTGGCCTATCGCAAAGAGGCGGAAGTGAACTGGGATCCGGTGGATCAGACCGTGCTGGCCAATGAACAGGTGATTGACGGTAAAGGCTGGCGCAGCGGCGCGCCTGTGGAGCGGCGCAAGCTGCAGCAATGGTTTTTGCGTATTTCCGATTTTTCCGAAGCGCTGTTGCAGGGCTTAAGTGAGCTGGAAGAATGGCCGGAGCGTGTGCGCCATATGCAGGAAAACTGGATCGGCAAATCCGAAGGTGCCTTGGTGCGATTCCAGATAGAGAGTTCAGCTTGCTCCCCCCCACCGAGTCGTGGCGCTAACGCTGACCACTCCTCGACTCCCCCACAGGTGGGGAGTAATAAGCACTCTCCCTTGATGGGAGAGTCTGAAAATGCTGAAGCATTTTCAGGTGAGGGTGCAGGCAAGCCAGTAGGCGAGCACAGCCATGAGCATCCGAAGGATCGTCTCATGGGAAATTCAGGAGAATTTCCCGTAGATAATCATACCAAGGAGGCCAGTAGGCCGACCGAGCCGTCAGCGCGCGCAAGCGCCATCCCATGTGATGTTCAGGAAGAACATCACGGGGATAATCATATCGAAGTCTATACCACGCGGCCGGAAACATTGTTCGGGGCGTCCTTCATTGGCATTGCCGCCGGGCACCCGCTTGCGGAAGCATTAGCGCAGGATAATAAAGAGTTGCAGGATTTTATTGCTGAATGCGCTGCGCTGGGCACCGCCACGGAAGCGATTGATAAGGCTGAAAAGAAGGGTTTTGATACAGGCTTGCGGGTGCGGCATCCGCTGGATGCAAACATCACCCTGCCGGTTTATGTGGCCAATTTTGTGCTGATGGGCTATGGCACGGGCGCAATTTTTGCCTGCCCGGCGCATGATGAGCGCGACTTTGCCTTCGCCAGCAAATATGGCCTGCCGATTACACAGGTGGTGGCGCCGGAAGAGCGAAGAGTGAAGAGTGAAGAGAAAAGAGAAGAGGTTAGCGAGCCAGCAGGCGAGCCCAGCCCTGAGCCTGCGGAAGCAGCGCTCCATGAGAAAGCCAGTAGGCTTTCTCGGGAGCAGTTAAAGGAGCCCTACACCGGGGATGGGGTGTTGGTGAACTCCGATTTTATGAATGGCATGAATGTTTCGGAAGCGAAACAAGCAGCCATTGAAAAGCTTGAGGCGCTTGGTGTCGGGAAACGGCAAACCAATTACCGTTTGCGGGACTGGGGCATTTCCCGCCAGCGTTACTGGGGCTGTCCGATTCCGGTGATCCACTGCGCGGATTGTGGCGCAGTGCCCGTGCCGAAGGATCAATTGCCCGTCACCCTTCCCAAAGATGTGGTGATTGACGGCACGCAAACGGGCAACCCGCTATTGCTGCATCCCACATGGAAAGATGTGGATTGCCCGCAATGCGGCAAACAAGCCACGCGTGAGACGGACACATTTGATACGTTCTTTGAATCCAGCTGGTATTTTCTGGCATTTGCGGGGCAGAGTTCAGAGTTCAGAGTTCAGGATTTAGCTCAACTCCCCCCTGGAGGGGGAGTCGCAGAATCTCCTCAGCGCGAAGCGCTAGGAGATGATGCGGTGGGGGGGCAATCGCGGGATGGAACGCCCCCCCACGACTCAGCCTCAAAAGAGGCTTCGTCCGCTCCCCCTCAAGGGGGGAGCTACTCCTCACCCTATATGCCAGTGGATCAGTATATTGGCGGGATTGAGCATGCGGTGCTGCATCTGCTGTATGCGCGGTTCTTTACCCGCGCGCTGAACCGTTGCGGCTATACGGACGTGAAAGAACCTTTCAAAGCCCTGTTGACGCAGGGCATGGTGTGCCATGAGACGTATCAGAATGAGGCAGGCCAGTGGCTTTATCCGGAAGAGGTCATCCGCCAGAGAGATGGCAGCTACCAAACAAAAGCGGGCGCACCGGTGAAAGCTGGCCCATCCATCAAAATGTCAAAATCCAAGCTGAACACGGTCAATCCGAAGGATATTATGGGTCGTTTCGGCGCCGATACAGCGCGTTTATTCATGCTCTCCGACTCCCCGCCGGAGCGCGATCTGGAATGGAGCGATGCCGGCGTGGCCGGCACGCGCAAATATCTCGATCGGCTGTGGAAGTTGGTGGAAGAGGTGGAGCCGCTGGGCATGATGGATGGCAAACACTGGCTGCAGGGGTTGGCCGGTGGCTTGCTGGAAATGCATCAGCTGATTCACCGCACCATCCGCGATGTGACGCAGGAACTGCACCGTTTCGGTTATAACAAAGCCGTGGCCAAGGTGCGGGAGCTGACCAATGCGCTGGAAAAAATGCCACGGGAGCAGCGTGCTTCCAAGGCCGTTTTCCGCGAAGGCGTAGAAGTGGCCATCACCCTCCTGCACCCGATGATTCCGCACCTCACCGAGGAATGCTGGCAGCAATTGGGGCACACGGAAATGCTCTGCCGGCAGCCATGGCCGCAAGCCCTGCCTGATTTGCTGGTGGAGGAGACGGTCACGGTGGCGCTGCAGGTGAACGGCAAAATGCGCGGCACGCTGGAAATGGCGGTGGGCACGGATAAGGAAGAGGCAGAAAAACAGGCACTTTCTCATGAGAATGTGTTAAAGTTCATTGAAGGTAAACAGGTGCGCAAGGTGATTGTGGTGCCGGGAAAAATTATTAACGTGGTGGCAGCATGAGACAGAGTCCGGAGTTCAGAGTTCAGAGTTCAGAGTTTAGCTCAACTCCCCACCTGTGGGGGAGTCGCAGAGGCGCATGCGAAGCACGCCGATGCGATGGGGGGGAGCTATATCCTCTCTTTATGGCGCTGTTCTTGTGTATCTTGCTCACTTCCTGCGGCTTTACCCCGCTTTACAGTGAGCAATCTGCCATCAGCGTGCCGGTGCAGGCGGCGTTGGCCAAAGTGCGTGTGGCCAATATTCCCGCCGGGCGGGACGGGCAGTTGCTGAAGACGGAGCTGGAAAATCTGCTGATCAAACAGGGTGAAGCGAAAACGCATGAATTGCGGATTGATCTTTCCCGCCAGCGGCAGGAGCTGAATATTCAGCAGGATCGGGAAGTGACGCGTTTCAGCCTGACGGTTGATGCAAGCCTTGCGCTGGTGGATATCAGCAATGGGGAGGTGGTGTGGCGCGACCGCAGCCAGATCATCGGCAGTTTTGATGCGGCGGACACTTCCGATTTTGCCACCTACGCCGCCGAGCAGGATACGAATAACCGCATCTTAAAAGAGATGGCGCAGGATATTCGCTTCCGTCTGGTCAACTATCTGGCGGGTGACGGTCTGGATGGCTGAGTTTGAAGGCGGATTGTTGTGGTTAAAAAGCTATCCAAAAGACAGTTAAACCCCCCATGATGAACCCACAGATTTCAGCGCGTATGGCCATTGGCTGGATGGTGCTGGCCATGCTGGGTGCAGCGCTGGTCAATGGCTTTGGCCGGCAGTTGCGGCCGGATTTTCACGCCATGCAGATGGTGTTTTTCTACAATATTTTCGGTTTGCTGGCCTATGGCGCACTGGCCTGTGTGCGGCATTTGCTCGGCCGGCGCAGCTGGCCTTTGCGGTTTAGCCTTGGGCAGCAGAAGCGGCGTTTTATGGTGCGCTCCCTGCTGGAAACGATTGGTTTCACCCTGTTCTTTCTGGTCATGGCAATTGTGCCGCTGCCGATGCTGGCGGCGCTGGCATTTGTTACACCGCTGATGGTTTCCGTGCTGGCTATTATCCGGCTGGGCGAGCGCCCGCATTGGCAGAATTATGTGGCGCTGCTGCTGGGAAGCATCGGAGTGATTGTGATTGCCCAGCCGGGCAGCGGGCAGTTTGGGCTGGGCGTGATGCTGATGCTGGGCGCCAGCTTCTGCTTTGCTAATTGTGGTATTTTGATTCGCAAGATGATGCAAACGGAACATCCGGCGCAGATCACATTTGTGATGCTGTGGCTGACGGCGTTGGCCACCTTGCCCTGCGCGCTCTATTTCTGGCAGGAAGTGGCATTGGCACATCTGCCGTTTTTGCTTGGGCTTGGGGCAGCAGTGGCGTTACAGCAATATGCGGTGACGAAGGCTTTCACCGGCGCGGCGATCACCACCGTGTTGCCCTTCAGCTTTCTGAACCTGCTGTTTACATCCCTGCTGGCGGCAATGTTGTTTGACGAAATCATTCAGTTCTGGACATTGGTCGGCGGCGGGATGATTCTGGGCGCCGCCCTGCTTTCCTATATGCGGGATGGCCGCGTCCAGAAAAAGCCGGTGCAGAAATAAAAAAACCCACCAACAGTGAAGTTGGCGGGTTTTCTTAGTGCCTTATCTGACCGACCCGCAGCCCGATAAAAGAGAGGTTTTAAGCTGCGGAGGCAGCCGCTTGAACCTCAGCGGCGAAATCGGTTTCTTCCTTCTCAATGCCTTCGCCCAGCGTGTATTGGACAAATGCTTTGAGGGTGATGGCAGCACCGGCTTCCTTGGCGGCAGCCTCAATAAAGTCGGAAATTTTGGTTTTACCGTCAATCACAAAAGTCTGCTCCGGAAGCACCACTTCTTCGTAATATTTGCGGATACGGCCTTCAACCATCTTGGCGATGATTTCTTCCGGCTTGCCGGAGGCTTTGGCCTGCTCACTGAAAATTTTACGCTCACGATCCAGCTCGGAGGAATCCACCTCATCGCGTGAAAGAGCCGTTGGCTTGGCGGCGGCCACATGCATGGCCAGCTGCTTGGCAACCGGCTCCAGCTTCTCGGCCGGCGCATCGGATTCCAGCGCCACCAGCACACCGATCTGACCCAGACCGGCGGCTTGCTGATTATGGATATAAGCACCGATAATGCCCTTATTCACAGCAACTTGCGTGCTGCGACGCAGGGACATGTTTTCACGGATGGTGGCAACGGCATCGGTGATCTGACCCGCTGTTTTTTCCTTCAGCGCATCATAATCACCATTCACTTCCAGCGCCTGATCCAGCACGCTGTCCAGCAGCTTTTGGAATTGCTCATTTTTAGCGACGAAATCGGTTTCAGAGTTCAGTTCAACCAGCACACCCTGATTGCCCTTCACCTTCACGCCCACCAGCCCTTCGGCCGCCACACGGCTGGCTTTCTTAGCCGCACCGGCGATGCCTTTTTCACGCAGCCAGTCTTTAGAGTTTTCATAATCACCGTTATTTTCTTCGAGTGCTTTTTTACAATCCATCATGCCTGCGCCGGTTTCTTCGCGAAGGCGTTTTACATCACTTGCTGAAATTGCCATGGGTTTCTCCTGTCTTTATTTTAATCTATCAATTGTTTAAGTGAGATAAGCAGGAGTGATGCAAGATCAACCCCTGCTTCTTACGGTTGAGGTTTAAGCGGCGGAAGCTTCTTTATTATCTTTAGCGTCCTGTGCTTTTTCCGCATCTTTTTTCACGGTGCGGGTTTTCTTCGTTTCTACTTTAACGCCATCATCTTTAGCAGCTTCTTCCGCCTTGGCGGCTTCTTCTGCTGCGGCTTTTTCCTGCGCAGCAACGGCATCGTCATTGGCGGCTTTGCCACCACCCAATGCCGTTTGCATGCCGCCAAGAACAGCCTGAGCAGCCAGATCGCAATAAAGCTGGATGGAGCGCATGGCATCATCATTGCCGGGGATCGGCAGATCAACACCTTCGGGGCTGGAATTCGTATCCAGCACGGCCACCACCGGAATACCAAGCTGATTGGCTTCTTTCACGGCAATATGTTCTTTGTTGGTATCAATGATAAAAATCAGATCCGGCGTACCGGCCATGTTCTTAATTCCACCCAATGTGGCCTCCAGCTTATCGATTTTACGCTGAATCTGCAGGCGTTCTTTTTTGTTTAAAGCAACATCGTCATTTTTCAGCAAGTCCTGATAATCCGACAATGTTTTGATGGATTTAGAAACGGTGTTCCAGTTGGTCAACATGCCACCCAACCAACGGTGATTGACATAATACTGGCCACAGCTTTTTGCCGTTTCCGCAACAATATCGGAAGCCTGACGCTTCGTGCCCACAAACAGGATGCGGCCATTTTTCTCACCCACTTCGCGGATGGCTTTCAGCGCACGGTGCATCAAGGGCACGGTGGTTTGCAGGTTGATGATGTGAATATTATTTTTTTCGCCGTAAATATAAGGCGCCATGGCGGGGTTCCAGCGCATGGTTTTATGGCCGTAATGCACGCCGGCATCCAGCAGGTCTTTCATCGTAAATTTAGGAATTGCAGACATCGTTTTCTCCTTTTCGGTTCTGCCTCCACGGGAAAAGATGAGATTAAACAGAGGCTTGCCCTCATTATCAACCCACCACCGAGTGCCGAAACGACCGAAGAAGAAATTCTTCAAGGGCGGCTTAAGCGCATCCCGTGTGTGATTTACCGCTTCATTGCGGGACGGCCTGACTACGCTAAAAAACCGGAAAAAGCAAGCAGTATCTTGAATTTTTAGGTTTAGTTATGCCGCAGGCCGCGCTAAGAAGAAAGCAGGGGAGGTGGCGTATGGCACCCATGGTGATTATCGGAATTTTTATGGCATTAGCCTTGCTGATGGTGATTGCCGGCGTGGTGCTGATGGCCACCGGCGGCAAGGTGAACCAGAAGTTCAGCAACAAGCTGATGGTGATGCGCGTTGTGTTTCAGGCGCTGGCCGTGTTTACGCTGGTGTTGTTTTTCTCTACAAATTAGGCACAGGCCGGTGTGTTTTAGTTCTGTTTTTAGTGCTCTGTTTTCATACGGGGTGGAAATACCGATTTGTGTCTGATAGACTGACAAAGTTAAAAAATTAACTTTTGGAGGGCGTCATAAAGATACTCGTACCCGTGAAGCGCGTGATTGATTATAACGTGAAAGTGCGCGTGAAGGCCGATGAAACCGGAGTGGAAACGGCCAATGTGAAAATGTCGATGAACCCGTTTGATGAGATCGCGGTGGAAGAGGCCATCCGCCTGAAAGAGGCCGGCAAGGCCACGGAAGTGGTGCTGGTGACGATGGGTGAGGCCAAATGCGAGGATATCTTACGCACCGGCCTGGCGATGGGCGCGGATTCCGGCATTCATATTCTTAGTGACAGTGAAATTCAGCCTCTGGGCGCCGCCAAGTTGCTGGCCAAACTGGTGGCGGAGGAAGCGCCGGGGCTGGTGATTATGGGCAAGCAGGCCATTGATGATGACGCCAACCAGACCGGGCAGATGCTGGCCGCGCTTTTAGGCTGGCCGCAGGCAACCTTTGCCTCCAAATTAGTGATTGAGGGCGATAAAGCCACCGTAACGCGGGAGGTGGATGGCGGTTTAAGCACCATCAAAATCAACATGCCCGCCGTGGTGACGACCGATCTGCGTTTGAATGAGCCGCGCTATGTCAAACTGCCGGAAATCATGAAGGCACGCAGTAAGCCCGTGACTAAGAAAGCACCGGGTGATTATGGCGTGGATATCACCCCGCGCCTGAAAACGCTCAAAGTGCAGGAGCCGCCCAAGCGTGCCGGCGGCATCAAAGTGGCCGATGTGGCGGAACTACTGGATAAATTAAAGAACGAGGCGAAGGTGCTTTAACATATCACTAGTGTCATTCCGGGCCCGAGCAACAGCGAGGATCAGACCCGGAATCCAGAAAATAAAGACTGGATTCCCGCCTGCGCGGGAATGACAAAAAGAGGAGAAGAAAATGAGTATTTTGATCATTGCTGAACATCATGAAGGAAAGCTTTCGCACAATGTGCGGCCGGTGGTTACCGCCGCGAAGGAAATCGGCGGGGAGATTCACGTGCTGGTGGCCGGGCAGGGCATTGGCAGCGTGGCGGATGCCGCCAGAACGCTGGACGGCGTGGCGAAGGTCATCACCGTGGATGATGGGGTGTATAAGGACTATCTGGCGGAAAATCTGGCGCCGCTCACGGTGGCTGTGGCCAAAGAAGGCGGCTATTCCCATGTGCTGGCGCCGGCAACGGCTTTCGGGAAGGATTTTATGCCGCGCGTGGCCGTGGCGCTGGACGTGCAGCAGATTTCCGACATTATCAGAGTGGAAACTGCCGATACCTTCGTGCGCCCGATCTATGCCGGCAATGCGCTGGCCACGGTGCAATCCTCCGACGCGGTGAAGGTGATCACCGTGCGCACCTCCACCTTCGATAAATGCGCCGACGGCGGCAACGCGGCGGTGGAAAGCCGCGCCGGCGCCGGCGATGCGGGCCTTTCCGAATTTGTGAATCTGGCCACCACCGGCGGCGATAAGCCCGACCTGACCGCGGCTTCCATTGTGGTTTCCGGCGGGCGCGGGGTTGGCAGCAAGGAAGATTTCAAGATTATCGAGGACTTAGCCGATAAATTGGGCGGCGCCGTGGGCGCTTCCCGCGCGGCGGTGGATTCCGGCTATGCCCCCAATGACTGGCAGGTGGGGCAAACCGGCAAAGTGGTCGCGCCGGATTTATACATCGCCATTGGCCTTTCCGGCGCCATCCAGCATCTGGCGGGCATGAAAGGCAGCAAGGTGATTGTGGCCATCAATAAGGATGAAAACGCACCCATCTTCGAGGTGGCGGATTATGGTTTGGTAGCAGACCTCTTCACCGCCGTGCCGGAAATGATGCAACAGCTTTAACGCTTCTCACAAAGCTTTCATTAACCTTTTGCTGCTAACCTGTGTGGATGAACGCGATTGATACACAGACAAAACTTAAAGAAATCCAACAGCAATATGGCGACTTGGTTGCACCTGTAAAGCCGGGTGAGGAAAAGCCGGAAACTATTTTAGTGACCGGTGCCAACGGGCAGGTGGCGCAATATCTGGTGCCGATGTTGAAGCAGATGTATGGCGATCAGGTGAAGCTGACGGATTGGGTGCCCAAAGGCGCGCCAGGCCGCGAAGCGCGCGTGGCGGCGCTCAAAGAACAAGGCATCGAGATGCTGGACATCACCGATGAAACAATGGTGAGTAACGGCATTAATGACAATAACGCCAAAGTGGTCATCAACCTGGCGGCCCTCCTTTCCGGCGCGGCGGAGAAATTTCCGGAGCTTGGAAGGGAAATCAATGAAAAAGCTCCCATTAAAATGGCTGAAATCTCCAAAGAACTTGGAGTTCGGCGTTTCTTCATGCCAAGTTCCATGGCGGTGATTGGTCAGGATACGCAATTGGACGAGGCAGGTATTTATGCACCAACCAAGCCAAAAGGGTTTTACGGTATTGCTAAAGCTGCGGTGGAAGCTTCATTTAGGAGTATTAATCAGACTGCGGATAAATTTTTGGCAACCTGCCTGCGTTATGGTGGGGTTTTGACCTGCCATGTGCCACCCAGTGATGGCACCACAGAGGAGCTGGATCGGCTGATCGTCGCAGTCGCTGAATATTATGTGAAAGGTGGAAAAGAGGGCACAAAACTTGGATATTCAAATGATGGGGTATTTGAATCAAAGATACCGGCAATGGCATCTTTTCCGATGATTGATGGTGATAGCGTTGGGCTTGAGACTATTCGATTCTTACATACCCCCGCTAATAAAATTAGTGATCTAGCATCTAATTATAATTTGTCGGAATATAATGCATCAATGATGGATATCATGAAAGTTTTGACTCCTTTAATGGGTGATAAAGCTAAAACCTTTAGTATTGATGACTATTACCACTTGGACACTAAAAAGACGAGTTTTACCAAGGAATGGGCCAAGAAATTGGATGTTTCCCGCTCAGAAAATGATTGGGGATTCAAGAAGCATTTTACAATGGAAGCATCCGTTACCAAGCAGTTCAACCGTCTGGTGGAAAAATTCCGTGCTGAGCAAAAGAGTACGAATGTTTCGGCAAACGAACCCGCCGGAGGCGGCGGCGCCATCACCCGGGCGGACAGACTTCTGCCACCCGCTCCGGCTGCGCAATTAAGCTAACCCTCCAAACCCAGTTCAAAATCACCCCAGGCGATGAAGAAGGGGTTAAGGTAAGGCCGCGCCTGCTGCCGGTTGCCATAGGTGAAAGCCGTGCCGTCCGGCCGGCGAAGTTTACCCCCGGCTGCTCGCAAAATAGCATGCGCTGCGCCCGTGTCCCACTCCATCGTGGGGCCTAAGCGCGGGTAAAGATCCGCCGCGCCTTCGGCCAGCAGGCAGAATTTGAGCGAGCTGCTGGCCGCGCGAAATTCCGCCACCGCAAAGCCGGTGGCTTCCTTCAGATGCGCAATCATCTCATCCGTCTCTTTTGAGCGGTGAGACTTGCTGGCCACCACGGTAAGCCCCGCTGCCGGCGGCCGGCGCACGGTGATTTTTTCCGCCGCGTCGGAGGCATTTTTCCGCCACGCCGCACCCTGCGCATCCGTCCAGTAAAGCAGGTTCTGCACCGGCACGAACACCACGCCGAAAACCGGCTGCCCGGCCTGAATCAGCGCAATATTCACCGTAAATTCACCGGTGCGCTTAATGTAACTTTTCGTGCCATCCAGCGGGTCCACCAGCCAGAAGCTTCCCGCCACGTCCGGCGGCATCAGGCCGTCATTGGGCGCACCTTCCTCGGAAACGATGTAAGTTTTCGGCCAGCGCGCACGCAAACCGCGCATGATAATGGCATTTGCGGCCAGATCGGCGGCCGTCACCGGGCTGTCATCCTCTTTGATTTCAACCTGCGCCGCGCCCTGATAATGGCGCAGAATTTCCGCGCCGGCTTCCTGCGCCAGCGCCTTGAGGTAATCAATATCGTCCGCCGTTAACATGCCGGCACAGTAGCACGGCCGGAAGGCACAAGGCAGTGAAAAACGCCATCACCGTCACGATCAGTATAACTTGCCAAGTTCAGGCGGACGCATTAACAATGCCCGCATGGCACTGAACCGACTGGATGATTTATTGGCGCAGCAACCTTCCACAGGGCTGCGTGCTTTGGTGCGGGTGGATTATAACGTGCCGATGAAGCAGGGGCGCGTGACGGATGATGCGCGGATTCTGCGGACATTGCCCACCATCAAACGCCTGCAAAAACATGGCTGTAAGGTGATTCTGATTTCCCATTTCGGCCGCCCGAAAGGGGTCTATGAACCGGGTTTGAGCCTTGCCCCGGTGGCCGATGCGCTGCAGGATATTCTGGGCGAGAAAGTACATTTTGGTGTGGATTGTGTGGGCGCGGCGGCCGAAGCGGCGGTGGAGAAATGCGCCCCCGGCGAAGTATTGCTGTTGGAAAATCTCCGCTTTCACGATGGTGAACGGCAAAATGACCCGGCCTTTGTGGACGGGCTGGCGGCGTTAGCGGATATGTATGTGAATGATGCTTTTTCATGCAGTCACCGCGCCCATGCTTCCATCACGGGTGTGGCCTCCCGGCTTCCTTCTGCGGCGGGGCTGCTGCTGGAAGAGGAAATCCGGCATCTGGAACAGGCGTTAAGCGCGCCGGAGCGCCCGGTGATGGCGGTGGTGGGTGGCGCAAAGGTTTCCACCAAAATTGCGGTGCTGAAAAATCTGGTCGAGCAGGTGGATTATCTGGTGGTGGGCGGCGGCATGGCCAACACCTTCCTGGCGGCCTCCGGCTGCTCGGTGGGCGCTTCGCTGTGCGAGCAGGATTTTCTGGAAACGGCGCGGGAAATTGCGGTTGCAGCGGAGCAATCCGGCTGCCAGCTATTGCTGCCGGAAGATGTGGTGGTGGCTGAGAAATTTGAAGCTCATGCGGCGAATCATGTGGTGGCTGCCGGCAACGTGCCGGAGGATAAAATGATTCTGGATATCGGCCCCTGCACCATGCTGGGCTGGAGTGAGGCGCTGCAGCAATGCAAAACTCTGGTGTGGAACGGCCCGCTGGGCGTGTTTGAGCTAAGCCCGTTTGACGCGGCAACCCTGCATTTCGCGCGGATGGTGGCGCGGCAGAGCGGCGAAGGAAAGCTGGTTTCCGTCGCCGGTGGTGGGGATGTGGTGGCCGCCATCAACCATGCCGGCGTGGCGGATCAGATCAGCTATATCTCCACCGCCGGTGGAGCCTTCATGGAATGGCTGGAAGGGCAAGATCTGCCCGGCGTGGCGGTGCTCTCAAAGGCGGATGCCAAAGCGGCCTAGGCGTTTGTTTGAGTTGTCATCCCCGGAACGCGGGGGTCGCCAAAAAGCGGCCTATTCCATATGATGGCCGCCATTGATGGAAAGGGTTTCCCCGGTGATGAACCCGGCCTCATCGGCGGCAAGGAACAGCACAGCACGGGCGATCTCTTCCGGGTGACCCATGCGCCCCACCGGAATCTGTGCGATGATGCTATCCAGGATTTTCTGGTCGATCTTGCCGGTCATTTCCGTTTCAATATAGCCGGGTGCAACGGTGTTAACCGTGATGTTTTTGCGCGCGGATTCCCGTGCTAAAGCCTTGGTGAAGCCCATAATTCCGGCCTTGGTGGCGGAATAATTCGTCTGCCCCATCTGGCCTGCCTGGGCGTTGATGGAACTGATATTCACCACGCGGCCAAAATTGCGCGCGCGCATGCCTTCAATCACGGCGCGGGTGACGTTAAACACCGAATTAAGGTTCACATTAATCACCTTCTGCCATTGTTCCGCGCTCATTTTATGCATCATGCCGTCCCAGGTGATGCCGGCATTATTCACCAGAATATCCACCGCACCGATTTCTTCTTCCACTTTCGCAATGCCGGTGGCGCAGGCGTCAAAATCTCCCACATCCCAGGAAAAGGCCTTGATGCCGGTTTCCGCCGTGAAGGTTTTGGCCACATCATGGTTGGTGGCATAATTGGCGGCCACCTTATAGCCGGCTTTTTGCAGTGCGATGGAAATGGAAGCGCCGATGCCGCGTGTGCC
Organism: Alphaproteobacteria bacterium; assembly: GCA_030429725.1. Classification (GTDB taxonomy): domain Bacteria; phylum Pseudomonadota; class Alphaproteobacteria; order Rickettsiales; family UBA8987; genus JAUIEX01. The sequence goes on along the minus strand of JAUIEX010000004.1, from coordinate 38,419 downwards.
GCCGGTGACAAGAGCTGTTTTGGTCATGATGTTCTCCTGATTCTGATGATAGATAATTGATGATTGAATAAGTTCGAAGTGTTCAGTCAGCAGTTTGCAGCAATTTTTTTAAAACTGCACACTGCATACCGCCAGCTGCTAACTGACAGTTTCCACCGCCAAAGCCACGCCCATGCCGCCGCCGATGCAGAGCGTTGCCAGCCCTTTTTGCGGCTTTCCGGCCGCTTCGGCGCGGCGGTTAAGTTCATGCAGCAGGGTAACGAGCACCCGCGCACCGGAAGCGCCAATCGGGTGCCCCAGCGCAATGGCACCACCATTGACATTCACTTTTGCCGTATCCCAGCCCATCTCTTTATTCACGGCAATGGCCTGCGCGGCGAAGGCTTCGTTAGCCTCGATCACATCCAGATCATCCACGCTCCAGCCGGCTTTTTGCAGCGCCTTGCTGCTGGCGGGAATGGGGCCGGTGCCCATGATTTTAGGGTCAACACCGCACGTAGCGGAAGCCACAATCCGCGCCAGTGGCTTCAGGCCGCGCTTTTTTGCAGCCTCTTCGCTCATCACAATCACCAGCGCCGCGCCGTCATTAATGCCCGAGGCGTTGCCGGCTGTCACCGTGCCATCTTTGGCAAATGCGGGGCGCAGGCCACTTAACCCCTCCGCCGTGGTGCCGTGACGGGGAAATTCATCCGTATCAATCGTCACATCCCCTTTGCGGCCCTTAATGGTGATGGGGTGAATTTCCGTATCAAACTTACCGGATTTCTGTGCCGCTTCGGCTTTCTGCTGCGAGGCGGCGGCAAAGGCATCCTGTTCCTGCCGGCTGATGCCATATTTCTCGGCCACATTTTCCGCCGTCTGCCCCATATGGTAATCGTTAAACGCATCCCACAAGCCATCGGTAATCATGGTGTCGATCATGGCGGCGTTGCCCATTTTGGTGCCGCCCCGCAAATGCACGGCGTGCGGGGCGTTGCTCATGCTTTCATGGCCGCCGGCAATAATAATTTCCGCATCCCCGTGGCAGATTGCCTGACAGGCCAGTGCCACCGTGCGCAGGCCGGAACCGCAGACCTGATTGATCGTCCATGCCGGCACAGATTCATCCAGCCCGCCGTGAATGGCAGCCTGACGCGCCTCATTCTGCCCGGCTGCTGCGGAAAGTACCTGCCCCAGAATCACTTCGCTGATTTCATCCGGTTTCAGGCCGCTTTGTTTGAGCAATGCCGCAATTAATGGCGCGGAAAGCTGATGCGCCTTTAAGCCGGAAAGCCCGCCCAAAAAATTGCCGATTGGCGTGCGGATGGCGTGGGTGATGACGGCGTTGGCCATGATAGTTTCTCCTACAAAATGCTGCAATGCAGCAAAAACGGTTATTTTACCTATGGTTGCAGTTAATGTGTTTTTAGCCAATCCGCAAGGGTAAGCCACCATGCCTTAGCGGCGCGTGGGCTGGAAACCAAACCCAAATGCCCGGTCGGCGCAATATGCTGCTGGCTTTGAACGATGGATTCCTTAAGAAAAACAGAGCATTCCGCCGGAACAAGCGCATCATGCGCGCCGTTAAGAAGATAGGTTGGGCGGGTGACTTTTTTTGGAGAAATGGCCTTCCCCCCCACCTGCCACTGCTCGTGCAAAGCGCGATTATCCCGCGAAAAATGCACAAAACAATCCTTCGCCACATTGGCCGTTAGCGGCACACCATCCTGAAGCCAGTGCTGCCGTGCCTCAAAAAGCAGGGCTTTTTTGTCATTGTCCGGCAAATGGGCGTAGTCCGTGAAGCGCTGATGTTCCGCCTGTGGGTCTTTCAGATAGAATAAATGCTGGATGATGGCGGGCGGAATGGCGTGATGGCGGGTGAGTAGCAACTCCAGAAAACTGCCGGTGGTCTGGCGCATATCTTTCGCTAATGGAGTTTTTTCCGGGGACAGCCCGGCATGAAAATCCCACGGGGTGGCCACCAGCACAAGGCCGCGCGTTTTTTCCGGGGCAAGCTGCGCGGCAGCCAGCGCCATCATTCCGCCCAGGCAATAGCCGAGTAGAACGGGTGTTTCTCCTGATTTTTCAGAAAGATACTGCATGGAAGGCAGCAGGCGCTGCGTGACATACTCCGCCACGGTAAAATCCGCCTCTTCCGCCCCCGGCACGCCCCAATCCAACAGCAGCGGATTGAAGCCCTGCGCGCGCAGAAACGCCACCAGGCTGACCTCCGGCAGCAGATCGAAAATATGCGCCTTATTGATCAGCGAGGGCACCAGAATGATTGGGTAATCAGCAATTGTTTCGCTATCGGAACAAAAAGAGAGCAGCTGCGTGCTGCCACGTTGCCAGAGAGGTTTTCCTTCCCGAATGGGGGGTTTTTCACTGGCCAGAAAGCGATGTACCCCGGTGATGACGGGTTGAAAACCCTCCTGCGAAAACATGGAGTGCTTATCGCCCACGATGCCCGCCACAGCAATTATGGTGCATCTGTAAAATTCCGGTGCCGAGAACTGCCAATTTTTCCTCCCAATGCGTGCCATAGGAACGTAACCCCTGATTAATCTTTGAGCAAGGGGGTGTGCAGACTTTTTAATACATTGAAATTACTTTGTTTTTTGTTCCAACACAGGGTAGTTCAGTGCCTTAAGAAATTGCGCCGATGCCCAGCCGGCTTAACCAGTTGTTAATCTTTACCTGTTAGAATGTAAGGGTTATGAGTGAAGTAGAGATCGCAAAAAAAATGGCAGCAGCATTTAAAACGCTGGATATAGCGCCGGGTGCGACGTATGCCCAGATGGCGGAAAAGGTTGCTCACCATGCTACGCAGCTGAAAATTGCCGGTGCGGTCAGCGCCGCACAGGCGGCGGAAATGAGAGCCGCCATGAGCCTGATTGATGGAAATTTACTGAATAACGCCTATAAAACACTTGGGCTGGCAACCAATGCCTCGCAAGCGGCTGTTGCCGCGCGGGTGGCGGAAGTGCAGAAAGCGCTTCAGAGCGTGGTGGTTGGTACACAAAAAACAACAGAATTGGCCAAAGCCGTCAACATATTGAACAACCCCGTTGCCAAAAAAGCGCTGGATCAATCCCTGAAAGCGGCAGGGAATTTGGCAGATGATGTAGCCAGGCTTGCAGCACAAGAGGCCAAAGCTGCGGCCAAAGTTGCGGCCAAAGTTGCGGCACAAGAGGCCAAAGCCGCCAAAGTTGCGGCCAAAGTTGCGGCCAAGGTAGGCGGCAAGGTTGGTTTTCGTGCCATCCCGGTGATTGGTTGGGTTGCCACGATTGGTTTGGCAGCTTACAGCGTGTACCAAAATTGGGACACTTATAAGAATTTCGATTCCGAAAAGGAAACATCCCGCGTGGAAGCGGCCGGACTGGCCGGGGATGCGGTGATTGGGCTGGGAACCGGCGCAGAAGCGGAACAGAAAATCGCCTCCGTTACCGGTGGCATGACCAATGAACAATATTATGAACAGACCGTTACCAATGTAGTGGCTCTAAACGGAAAATTGGCGGCTTATCGTGAGGCGGCCAGCGCTGCGGGAATGGTGGTGCCTTCAGTTCTGCCGCAATATCTGGTGATTGACCCGGAGCAGAATGATAAGGTTTTTTCCGTGATGGCGGATGGAACGCGCCGCGAGGTGGGCTATGCCACTGATACGGCGAAGTTTGTGCAGGCACAATTGCCGGCGCTGGAGAGTGACATCGCCCAAATGATGCAAACAACCACAGCAAAAGCAACGGATGCCGCCACGCGGGAAACGCAGGAGAATGAGGCAGATAATATGCCGTATGCCGCAATTGATGCTGCCAGCTATTTTTCGGCGGCGTCTCTGGAGGGGCTTTCATCTGCGCAGATTGACGCGCAACAGCAACAGCAGGCAAAAACAACTGGCCAGGGAATTGGATAGAAGGATAAATGGAGAAAGACAATGTTTAGAGCAATTAAAGCATTATTCAGCGTGGTTCCGAAAGTGGCCGGCGGTGTGGCGGAAATGTTTGGCGCCAGCGCGAAAACGGTGAAAGGCGTGAAAACTGTGACAGATGTTGCAACGAAAGGCACGGCTGCCTATGTGGTGGTGGCCGATAAGAGCGGCGCCATTGACGATTATAAGGCGGTGAGAGCCGAAAACCCGAATATTAGCACGGGGGAAGCGCTTGGAGAATCCCTGTCGCGCACCGGGGGAAGGGTGGCGGATAAAGCCGCAAAATTCACCGATGATGTGACGGAAGGTGCCTTTGGCTTCACCCTGTTCGGCACGGGGGATGGCAAAGAGGGCAGCATTGCCGGTTCCAACAACCCACGGGTGACGGGCAATCAGGACGCCGCGGTGGATCTGGGGAAATATTTCACCGATGCCCAGCTGAAATCCATTGAAAAATTTGAAGAGGCCGGCTTCCGCCTGACGCTGAAGCGCAATGCGGATAATTCCCCCGATCTGGCCAATGGCAATCTGCAATTTGTGATGGTGCATCATGAGAGCGGGGAGGTGGCCACGCTGGAGGGCAAAAGCAAAACAGGTAAGAGCTTTATTGACGAAGCGCGCGCGGCAAAGAAAGAGCTGGTGACGTTTACATCCACACTGCCGGCCAGTTCCGACGTGCCGGCGGATATCAAAGCGCGGGAATATGTGAAGGATGAACTTTCCACCGCCCCGATGACCAAGGCAGAGATAGAAGAAGAAAAGCGCAAGCAAGCTGCCGCCAAAGACAAAGAAAAAGGCGATGACCAGGAAAAAAGCTTTTTTGAGCGCGCGAAAGACTGGATGAAAGACACGCTGGGCATTGGCGACGGCGATGGCCCGGAATGGGGCAAGCTTGGCCTGCTGGGTGCGGTGGGTGCGCTTGCTTTTGGAATTTTCGGCAAGGGCGGCAAAGGCGGCCTGGGTGGTATGTTGGGCGGTTTGGGTGGCCTGCTGAAGAAATTGATTGTGCCGGTGGTGTTGATTGGCGGTGCGCTCTTATTATTCAAGGGCAAGAAGCACCATAATGAAAACGGTGTGAGCGGGCAGAGCATTAGCGATGATTTAAGCGCCGGCTGGGATAAGTTAAACGGCAAGGAGCCGGCAACCACCCAGCATCTGGCAGAACGCGCCAATTTAACGCCGGAGCAGCGCCAGGCGCAGCTTGTGAAAGATATTGCCGAATATAGAGATGGTCAGATCAAGCTGCTTGATCAATCACTTGCAGATGGCGTTATCAAAGAAGCAAACCACACCGCCGCGGTGGAAAATGTCAAGACAATTGCACATCAGATGTCGGTTGCCGGGATGAATCATGAGTCTATGAGAATATTTTCAGAATTTGCTAAGAAACACCCACAAGAAGCAAATTTTGTAGCAAAAAGCCTTGGAAATGAAGGGCTGAAAGAGGTGACACCTGAAATGCTTCAGAAAGAATTTGATGCCGCACTGGATCGTGCCGGAAAACAAAGTCAGCGAACAGAAGCATCGCAGGAAAAAGCGCAGGACAAGCAAGCAAAGGTGAACCCAAAAGGCGCGGTGCGGGATGTTAAAAAAGGTCAGCAGCAGCAAGAACGGCAGGAGCAGCAGGAAGAACGGCAGGAGCGCCGCATGGACAGGCTGGAAGGCGAGGCGGAAGAGATTCAGCAGCAGATTGATGCGCTGGAAGCCGACCCGGATAATTATAAAAAAAGTGGGAAAATGAAGCGCGGCGCGGCCAATGAGCTGGAAGAGCTGGAAGCGAAGCTGGAGAAAATGAACGAAAAAATTGATAAGAAGGGAGGGAAATTAAGCAGCGCCGATGTGGGAATATCAAGTGATGCCGGCGCGGTGCCGGGCAATGCATTTGCCGGGGTGACGGTGAGCAATGTGGATATCAATGGCCTGCCCGGCAACTCAACGCCTGGGGATAAATCGACGAATTTTGCTGCCAATATTGCGAATGAGCAGGTGGTGCGGGTCGGTGGCTCCATGGCTGCAAATCCGGAAGCGGCCGTGCGCATTCAAAAAGGCCATGTTGACCCGGCGCTGACACCCGAGCAAGCCATGGCCAATTTAACCACCAGCCAACTCAAAGGTGAAGAACTCCGTAAAAAATTCCGTGAAAAAAATGGCGAGAAGGGTGAGAAAGACTTCATGCAACAACAAAAAGAAATGATGCAAGAACAAACGGTGGTTCACACTTAAGCCCGGCCGGCCGCCACACCAAAAGGGTGATGGTAGAAAAGGCACAATTCAGCGGTGATTGATGAAGATTAGAACCGGCTTCGGCCGGTTTTTTTGCACCTGCGAACAAACTTGCTATCATCCTGTTAGACACTGTTATAAAGTAGGAGATATTTTTCCTTGCGAATCAACGATTTAAGCCGGTAACAAAATAACCCCTATTTTAATAACAGTGTCTAAATAACAGGAGATATTCTATGGCTGTCGGGAAAATGGAAGGTTGCGGCAAGGCAACGTTAAAGCTGGAAATTGGCGGCGCTGCGCCTAAAGAAGTGGAGCTTCCGGTCTATTGCGGCACGGAAGGCCCCAGCGTGGTGGATGTGCGCGGGCTTTACCGTGAAGCGGGTGTGTTTACGCATGATCCCGGCTTTTTCAGCACCTCTTCCTGTGCTTCAGCCATCACTTTCATTGACGGTGAGGAGGGGATTCTGCGCCATCGCGGCTATGATATTCAGGATCTGGCGGATAATTGCACCTATCTGGAAGTGTGCTATCTGCTGATGTATGGCGAGCTACCAAATGAGAAGGAATATCAGGAGTTTGCGCATAAAATCACTTACCACACCATGGTGCATGAGCAGATTAATTTCCTGCTGCGCGGCTTTCCGCGCCGGGCACACCCGATGGCGATTCTGGTGGGTTCGGTGGCCTCACTTTCAGCGTTCTATCACGATTCACTGGATATTTTTGATGAGAAACAGCGCGATTTGGCTTCTATCCGTATGTTAGCAAAAATGCCGACCCTGACCGCCATGGCGCATAAATATTCGCTGGGGCAGCCTTTTGTTTATCCGCGTAACGATCTGGATTATACGAGTAATTTCCTGCATATGATGTTTGCCACGCCTTGCGAGGAATATAAGGTGAGTGATGTGGCCGCACGGGCGATGAACAAGCTGCTGATTCTGCATGCCGATCATGAGCAGAATGCCTCCACCAGCACGGTGCGGCTGGCCAGCTCGTCACAGGCGAACCCGTTTGCCTGCATCGGCGCGGGTATTTCCTGCCTGTGGGGGCCGGCGCATGGCGGCGCGAATGAAGCGGTGATTGATATGCTGGAAGAGATTGGTGATGTCAGCAATATTCCCGAATTTATCAACCGCGCGAAGGATAAGGAAGACCCGTTCCGCCTGATGGGCTTCGGCCACCGCGTTTATAAGAATTACGACCCGCGCGCGGCGGTGCTGAAGCTATCCTGTGATGAGGTGCTGGAAGAGGTGGGTGTAACAAATAGCCCGAAATTACAGATTGCGAAGGAATTAGAGCGAATTGCGCTGGAGGATGAATATTTTGTGGAGCGGAAGCTTTTCCCCAACGTGGATTTTTATTCCGGCATTATTTATGAGGCGCTGCACATACCGGTGGAGCTGTATACCGGGCTGTTTGCCATGGCCAGAACGGCAGGCTGGGTGGCGCAGTGGCGGGAGATGATCTCCGATCCGGAGCAGAAAATCGGCCGCCCACGGCAGATTTACACCGGCGAACCACGGCGGGATTTCGTGCCGATGAAAAAGCGCTAATTGAAGTGGTTGGGTGGTTTTTCGTCCGCGTGGAGGCGGCAGGCCAATGAAGCAATTCTGAGAAGTGAGCGGTGTGTGTTCAGGAGTGAGTGGCTTTAGGCTGCGTTTCCTCACTCACCATGAAGGAGTTATTTCTTTTTCTTTTCCAGCACTTTGCGCTGTGCGTTGGTAAGTTTGACCATGTCATTTTTCTTCTCATCCCAGTGATATTGGGTGACGATGACCTTAGTGCCGGTGGTAACAATATCGCCATTTTCCAGCTGCAACACATCAAAGCCCTTTTTCAGCGCTTCCTGAATTACCTGTGAAGACATACGAAGATATTCCGGATCCTGCATCAGATCTTCCACCCTGCTATCCCCTTCCGCTGGTTCGGGGATGTTATCAATCATATCTTTTACCGATGCCATTGCACGACCTCACTCTCGTTTCATTGCCCTTCAGGGTAACGTAAGACCGTTAATAGGGCGTTAAAAAAATGGATGCAAGTGCTGTTTTATTGTTAACTTCTGGCGCGGCTGTGGCTTTCTGCCGAATGGATAACAGGCTAACACCTAATTCCCTTAAAGAACAGCCATCCTCGCGCACGCGGGGATCCAAAAATAGTGGAAAGGCTGGATTCCCAATCGCGTTTGGAATGACGCAATAGCGAACCAAACGGGCGGAAGAATAAGTGACTACCGCGTTGCCGCCGGCAAGTGCTGTAATTTAAAGCGAGATGGAATTGACCAACCCTTTTACAGCAGCAACGGATTTATCAAAATCAGCTTGCTCAGTTGCATCGAGCTGAATTTCAACCACACGCTCCACGCCGCCGGCGCCCAAAACAACGGGTACGCCAACATAAAGCCCGTCCACGCCATATTCGCCCTGCAACCATGCGGCGCAAGGCAGCACGCGCTTTTTATCTTTCAAATAGCTTTCCGCCATCGCAATGGCGCTGGAAGCCGGGGCATAATAGGCGGAGCCATTGCCCAGCATTTTAACAATCTCGCCGCCGCCATTGCGGGTGCGATCCACAATGGCGTCGATTTTTTCCTGCGTGCTCCAGCCCATTTTGATAAGGTCTGGCACTGGGATGCCTGCCACGGTGGAATAACGAATGGAAGGCACCATCGTATCGCCATGGCCGCCCAGCACGAAGGCGGTCACATCCTCTACGGAGACGCCAAATTCTTCAGCAAGGAAGTGACGGAAGCGGGAGGAATCCAGCACGCCGGCCATACCCACAACCTTATTAGGGGAAAAACCCGTGACCTGCTGCATCACCCACACCATGGCATCCAGCGGGTTGGTGATGACGATCACGAACGCATCCGGCGCATGCGTTTTGATGCCTTCACCGACAGATTTGATAACTTTGGTGTTAATCTCAATCAAATCATCGCGGCTCATACCCGGCTTGCGCGGCACGCCAGCAGTGACGATCACTACGTCAGCATCGGCAATGTCGGCATAATCCGATGTGCCTCTAAGGTGGGAATCAAAGCCTTCCACGGGAGCGGATTGCGCAATATCCAGCGCTTTGCCGGATGGCATGCCGTCCACAATATCAAACAGCACCACGTCGCCAAGCTCTTTCAGGCCGATGAGGTGTGCCAGCGTGCCGCCAATCATCCCTGAGCCCACAAGGGCAATTTTATTACGTTTTGGCATGGTGTTCTCCTACGCAAGTGATTTCCGAAGGCATAACATGGATAATAAGGCATGAAAAGCAATGGCTGAACCGGGATAGGGAAAAATGAGGAGATGGTGAAATAACTGTTTCTTAGCAGGCACAATGATTCGGAATTGCATAAAAAATGAGGGTTTTTTAATGGCAACTGCAAATCATTCGCAATTTACTCTTGCATCTGTCAGGGGAGTGTTTTAGACAACATGCGATTTTAATTCTGACCCGTAATTGAAAAGGAAATATTATGAAAACGCCCTTATTAGCCACTGTTCTTCTGGCTTCCACCGCACTGGCCGGCACGGCCAATGCTGCTGACTCCGTCACCACGCTGGATGCGATTACCGTGACGGCTACCCGCAGCGCCACGGCCGCTTTTGCGGTGCCCAAGCAGGTGGATGTGATTGGCGGTGAGCAATCGGCGCTGAAAAGTGCCTCCACCATTGGCGACATGTTCAAGGATGTGGCGGCGCTGGAGGCTTATGGCAGCGCGCGGCGTTCCGGCCAGGTGCCATCCATGCGTGGCTATGATGATGACGGGCTGCTGGTGCTGGTGGATGGTGTGCGTCAGAATTTCAATTCCGAACATGATGGGCGTTTTTTCCTTGATCCTTCTTTAGTCAAGCGGGTGGAAGTGGTGCGTGGCCCGACTTCCACGCTTTACGGAAGCGGTGCGCTTGGCGGCGTGGTGAGCTTTGAAACCGTGGACGCGGCGGATTTAGCGACGGATGAAGACCCTTCCGGCGTGCGGATCAGCGCCGGCACACAAAGTGCCAATGATGAATATAGCGTCACAACAACCGGCTTCATGCTTCAGGATAAATTTGACGTGGTTGGCAGCCTAACCACCCGCCAGAGCGGCAGTGTGCGTTTGGGCGACGGTAACGAGCTTTTCACCAATAATGATGTGCTGAGCGGCCTGTTCAAAATCAATTATCTCGCCAATGATCTGCACTCGCTGGGTTTCCAGCTGAAGGGCTATCGTGATGATTCACTGGAGCCGAACAATCCGCAGACCGGAGTGGCCAGCCCGCTGGCGCCGCAAATTGTGGATAAAGAGGCGGAATCCTACACCGCGCAACTGCATCATGATTATGAAAATACCGACCATGCGTGGCTGAACCGCTTAAACACCAAGCTTTATGTGACGAACAGTTCCGTGGAAGAAACGGTGCTGGTGGCCACCAACACCAATGCGGCAGGCGACAAACTAAGCCGCGAGCTGATGACCTATGGCATTAATGTGGATGCCGGGACGGATTTTGTCACCGGCAGCGCCAAACATGCGCTGGCTTACGGCGTGGAAGCTTACCGCGACGATCAGGATGGTGGCGATACCGGCAACCCGACACGTGGCGGCGTGCCGGATGCGGAAGCGGAGTTTATGGGCGCTTATGTGCAGAACACGATCACGCTGGATGGCCCCGGTGGCATGCCCGGCACGGTGACGCTGATTCCAAGCGCGCGCTATGACAGCTATGAATCTGATGATGCAAATGGCAACAGCAATGATGAAAGCGCCTTTTCACCACAGCTGGGCTTGTCCTATCAGCCGACCGGCTGGCTGAATCTGTTCGGAAATGCGGGTAAAGCGTTCCGCAGCCCGGATCTGACGGAGATTTATTCCACCGGGCGGCATTTTGCCATCGGGCCTTATGTGAATAATTTCATTCCGAACCCGAACCTGAAGCCGGAAGAAAACTTCACCTATGAATTTGGCGCGAAGCTGCGCGGCGATGGCCTGCTGACGGAAAAGGATGCGGCGTCATTCTCCGCTTCCCGCTTCATTACCTCGGCGGATAATTACATTGATGCGGCGGTGACGGGGCTGAATGTTCCGGGCGTGTGTTTCAGCCCGGCTGCTCCTCCAACCTGCTCTGCGGGAACAACCCAATCCGTGAATGTGGCCAGCGCCTCTTTGTGGGGGTATGAAGCCAGTGCGGAATATGATCATCCGATGTTTAACCTGCGCACCTCTTTGAGCTATGTGACGGGTAAGGATGATAATTCCGGTGCGTATCTGACCAACATCACCCCGCTGACAGTGGTGAATAATGCCACCTTCAAGCTGCCGGAATATGATGCGGCGCTGAGTGCGCGTTTCACCGTGGCAGAGGGGCATGATAAAACGCAGGACCCTGCAGCGGTGCGTGACGGCTATGGCGTGTTGGATCTTTATGCGGACTGGACGCCGGCAAAGCTGGGCGGCGCGCGGGACGTTTCCTTCCGCATTGGGGTGGATAATGTGCTGGATCATGAATATGAGCGTGTGTTTGGCCAGTCTCTGGAGGCCGGGCAGAATTATTATGTTCGTGCCGCGCTGACCTGGTAAGCGCCGGTCTGGCGGGTGATACCGCCTCATTAAGTCAAGTGAAGGCTGCGAAACGGTATTACGGTACCTTTCGCAGCCTTTTTTTTATGCAGTTTGGCGGTGTGGAATGCGCTGACCGGGAAGGTAGCAATCAAGGTGTCAATCGGGGCTGGCATTGCCGCTTCGGGATGGTATAAGAACAGGTGATAACCTTCTAACGGCGGAGCGACCATGCGCATTTTTCTTATTTTTACCTTACTTGCGGTGATGTTACCCGCACCGATGCTGCACGCAAAAGAGCTTGATAAAGAAACGCTTAAGCTGTTGCAGCTTTTCGGCAATGTGTTTGAAAAAGTGCGCGAAGAATATGTGGAGGAGCCGACCGATAAGGAATTGATTGAATCCGCCATTAACGGCATGTTGACCGATCTTGATCCGCATTCCAGTTTTCTTGACCTGGATTCCTTCAAAGAGATGCAGGTGCAGACCAAAGGTGAATTTGGCGGGCTTGGTATTGAGGTGACCATGCGCAACGGGCTGGTTTATGTGGTTTCGCCGATTGATGACACGCCGGCCTATAAGGCGGGGCTGAAAGCGGGGGACTATATCAGCCATCTGGACGGGGAATCCGTCATGGGGCTGACCATCAGCGAAGCGGTGAAAAAAATGCGCGGCAAACGCGGCACGGATATTGTGCTGACCGTCCTGCGTGAGGGAGAGGAAGAGCCGCTGGAAATTACCATCACGCGGGATATTATTACCATCAAAGCGGTGCGCAGCCGTGTGGAAGATGATGTGATTTACCTGCGGGTGACAAGTTTTTCCGAGCGTGCGGAGGAGGATCTGGAAAAAGCCTTTGAGCAGCATCGTAAGGATATGAAGGATAAAGAACTTAAGGGCGTGGTGCTGGATCTGCGGAATAATCCGGGCGGGTTGCTGACGCAGGCGATCAGTGTTTCCGATTTGTTCCTGGATGAGGGGGAGATTGTTTCCACCCGTGGCCGTACGGCGGAAGAAACCAAGCGCTTTTATGCCAAAGGCGGCGATATGCTGGATGGGTTGCCCATGGCGGTGCTGATTAATGGCGGTTCGGCCAGCGCATCGGAAATTGTGGCCGGCGCCTTGCAGGATCATGGCCGCGCAGTGGTGGTGGGCACGCAAAGCTTCGGCAAGGGTTCGGTGCAGACGGTGATCCCGCTGCCGGAGGATAGTGCCATCCGCCTGACCACGGCGCTTTATTACACGCCTTCAGGCACATCCATTCAGGCAGAAGGTATTACGCCGGATGTGGTGATTGATCCGGCCAATATTGAATTTTCCAAAAGCCGGAAACATAATTCCGAAGCCTCCCTGCCGGGGCATCTGGCCAATGCGCATCAGAAAGCGGATGATAAAAACCGGGTGGCGAATGATAACGAAGCTTCGCAGGAAGATGAGCCGGGCGATGAGGCAACGGAGAAAGAAGGAAAGGCTGAAAATTCTGCCAAGAGTAACCGCGCCTCGGCCAGCAAGAAGCTTTATGAAGAGGACTATCAGCTGGGTCGTGCGGTGGATCTGATTCGGGGGATTTATATTTTCAATCACGGTGTGAATCAGAAACACCGTTCGGCGAAAGACTAAACGCATGGCACATGGCTGATGATAAATGAGGGCATAAAGGAATGAACCGCGCGTTGCTTCATTATTACGGCTGGATGGTGGCCATGGCGCTGGCCGTGGTGATGATGTTTTTCTTCATTTACCGGTTTTTTGATTATTACACGACGGAGGCGGATCGTGCGTTTGGCCGGGGCACACGTGTGGTGGTGGATATTGAAACTGCCCGCGCCTCGTATAAACCCGTTTTGCCGGAAGATGAATGGCGTGCCATGAAAGACAGGGCGGAGGCTGAAAAAAGGGCGGCTTCCGAAGATTATGTGCCGGAGAAGGTGGTTGAAGAAGTGGTGGTGGAAAAAGAGCATGGCAAAATCAGCATCATCGTAACCGGTCTTGGCCTTTCATCGCGGATAGTGCAGACAGCGCAGGCGCTGGATCCACGGGTGGCCTTTAGTTTTTCACCCTATACGCATGATCTGGGAGAGGTGGTGGCGCGGATCAAAGGGCGGGAATTATTACTGGATATTCCCCTGCAATATGAGGATTTTCCTGATAGCGATGCCGGGAAATATGCGCTGGATGCCAACCAGCCGGTGGATGAGAATATTGCCAATTTAGGAAAGATTCTGGAGTTGATGCCCGCTGCCAGCGGTTATCTTTTTGCTGAGAATACCAATTTTTTGGCGGAGGCCGATCAGCTGGCGTCATTATTACCGTTATTTCGTAAACATCCTGCAAAATATACGCTGTTTAATTATCAACCGGAACATTCGGAGCAGGAAACGCAGAGCTTTTATGCGAATGCGAACACGCAGGAGGAGGAAGTTGCCGCGCCTTTCAATGTGCAGCTTGCCAATGCTAACTTAAAGTTTCTGCCGAAGCTCTATTTTGCGGATGCTTCTTTGGGTAGTGATGTGGTGGAACACGCGCTGGAGATGCTTGAAAAACAGATAGCGGAAACGGAAGGAGGCTATGCTGTGTTGGCGGTGTATCCTTATCCGGCGGCCATTGATGTGATTCAGGCATGGCTGACGGAATTGAAAAATAAACCGCTGGATTTGGTTACACCTTCCGCGCTGATTGCGGATGTGTATCGCAAGCAAGAGGCCGAAGCGCAAGCAAAGGCCGAAGCGGAAGAGGTTGCCAGGCCGGTGCCGGCGGTTGTGCCGGCAGCGCCTGTTGAGGATGCGATGCCACCCTCTGAAAATCCGCATCAGGAAGGTGAGGCCGCGCCGGAGCAGGAAGACGACACTCTGCCGGCTGATCCAACCTCAAGCAGCCTTGCGCCGCTGGTTGCGCCGATGGAGGAGGCACGTGAGGTAATGGAAGGCATGACTGCCGATGAACAGGCCGCCGCGCCGGATCAGCTGGAAGCGCTGCTGGAAGATATAGACGCGCTGCTGGTGGAATGGGAGAGGAAGGATCAAGGGATATTGCCGCCTTCTGATGGCATGGAGGAGGAAGTTTCTCAAGAAGTATCGCATGAAAGTGAGGCGCAAGAATAATGACTCCTGAAATTGAAAAATTACCCTATCGTCCCTGCGCCGGGATCATGCTTTTGAATAAGGTTGGAGAGGTGTTTGTGGCACGGCGAATTGATTCCCGCGCCGAGGCCTGGCAGATGCCACAGGGCGGCATTGATGATGGCGAGCCACCGCACGAGGCTGCCATCCGTGAGCTTCATGAGGAAACGGGCATTAAGAATGTGGAAGTGCTTCGAGAAAGCCGGCGCTGGCTTTCCTATGACTTGCCGGAACATTTAGTGCCACGCCTGTGGAACGGGCAATATCGTGGGCAGACGCAGAAATGGTTCCTGCTGAAATTTCAGGGGGACGATGCCGAGATTAATATTGAGACCAAACATCCCGAATTCTGTGACTGGAAATGGGTGCATCACAGTGTTCTGCCGGAAATTATCGTGCCGTTTAAACGGGCGCTTTATGAAAGCCTTCTGGATGAATTTGACGATGTTCTTCGGCATTACCGTTAGTTAGGCGCGGTTATTTCGATGATGCAGGAGGAAGTAATCACATCACCACATCCGGAGCAGGCCAGTCCGGTGGGTGAGGGAGAGGCCACTGCCACGGAAGCAAAGATCAGTGTGCTATCAGAGGAAGATATCCCGCTTCATGACAGCGAGGAAAGTGTTGAGAAGCGCTATGAGGAGAATTTTCCGGTTGCCAGCTGGCTGGTTCCCGGCGGTGCGCGGGATGCGATTGTGGCACTTTATTCCTTTGCCCGCCACGTGGACGATATTGCCGATGACGGCGCGTTGCCGGCGGATTATCGGCTCAAAAAACTGCAACGTGTGGAAGATATTCTGACCGGAAAATACCGTGGCAGTCCGAAGGAATGGCCGCAATGGCTAATGAATTATTTTCAACTGCTGGCGCAGGGAAAAATGGCGCGCCGGCACGGGCTGGCGCTGTTAAAAGCGTTCAAGCAGGATGTGACGATGTCACGCTATGAGACGCTGGAGGAATTGCTTGATTACTGTCAGCATTCCGCCGCACCGGTGGGGCGTGCGGTGCTGGAGCTTTGCGGCGAACATTACGCGAATATTGCGGCCTCGGACGCACTCTGCATTGCCTTGCAGCTGATCAACCACATTCAGGATATTTCTGAAGACTGGCAAGAGCGTCAGCGCATCTATCTGCCTTCGGAAATCGGCGGTGCCGGAGAAGAGGCGGTGATTCAAAGTGTGAAGGATGGGGCATCCAGCGATGCCGTGCATGACACATGTCAGAAATTACTGGATGAGGTGGAGCGGCAATTGGTGCTTTCGGCGGATTTGCCGGAGAGCCTTCAATCCATGCGATTGAGAATGGAAATAGTGACGGTGATGAATGTGGCGATGCAGCTATTGGTGAAATTGCGGAAATATGACCCGATTGCCACCTCGGTGGCATTAACGAAGAGTGAAAAAAAATCAGCGTTGTTGAGTGCAATTTTTCGTGGATTATGGACAGGCTTTGATGGCGGCAAACATCATGAAAAGCCGAAGGTGATGCGAGAGGCAATCAAAAAAAGCAGCTTTTTCATTGGCATGCGCCAGCTTCCCTCTTACCGGAGGGAGGGGATTTTCCGGCTCTATAGCTTCTGCCGCATGGTGGATGACGTGGCGGATTCCGGCATTGAAAAACCGGTGGCGCTGAACGCACTCACCCAATGGGAAATGGATCTGGAGGTGATTTACAGCAAGCAACTGCAAGCCTATCCGCGCCACCCGGTCAGCCGGGCATTGCTGCCGGTGGTGGATGGATTCAGCCTGCCAAAAAAACAGTTTGATGAGCTTTTTCAGGGCATCACCATGGATATTGAGGGGGAAATGCTGCGCCCGGCCTGGCCGGATCTGATGCGTTATTGTCATTGCGTTGCCGGCACGGTGGGTGTGCTTTCCACGCGCATTTTCGGTTGCCGGCATGAAAGCTCGGAAAAGGCCGCCATTGCGCTCGGCAAAGGGCTGCAACTGGTCAATATCCTGCGGGATGTGCGCGAAGATGCCCGCCGCAGCCGGGTTTACCTGCCTAAGGAATTGCTGGCGAAGCATGATGCGCTGACGCTTTCATTGGGGCATCTGGTGCGCAAGCCCTACCCGGCGCCGATTCAAAAGACCATGGTGGAACTGGCGGAGCGTGCGGAACAATTTTTTGTGGATTTTGATCAGCATGCACAAAAAGAGGCATCTTTTTTAGCCCCGGCCATGACGATGAAACATAGCTATCAGCAGCTTCTTGGTAAATTACGCCGGGAGTGGTGAGGGGCACTCACTCCCCCGGCACGCGGTGCATAATTGCATGTTTTTGACGCAGTCTCTTTAACCCTTCCTTAACCTTCATGGTGCATAATGAGGGCAGTGGCGGAATTAATCCGTCTTATCATGAACCATAGGGGAGGGTATCATGAGCACAGAAACCAAGGCGGTCGCAACCGTCAACAATCCGACGATCGAAGCTATCGTCAACGAGTTTTTCCGGCTGGCCAGCAAAGAACAGGCCATTGAACGGCTGGAAACCATTAAGGAATATTTTATTGTTTCCAAAGATCAGGAAGAGGATCAGAGCGATCCATCCGTGCGCCTGTGGATTAAAGGCTATGCGGTGACACCCGGTCAGGAGGAGAAGGGGGGCTTAGGAAATTTTGCCCTGGTGAAATGCCGCCAGACGCCGCGTGGCAAATGGATGCTTTATGCCATAAGGGAAGAGGTGGAAGTGAACAAACATCCACAGAAGCGTCGCCCGAAGCAGCGCCATCCGAATTTCGGCCATCCGTTATTGCGCATGGTGAAGAAAAAGACAGTCTTTGCCAGTGTGGAGGAAGCACGCGCCTTGTTCCAGCGGCTGCATGAGGAATTCCCGGCCATTTCCATTCCATGTACGAACAAGATGTATATCATGGTTTATAGCCGCCAGCATGAAGGCAACCCGGTGCAAAAATATGTGCTGCATATTAAAGTTGCCGACAAAGGCGGGTTTATCATTGAGGTGGAAGAAAACACCTATGATGGGGCTAAGAAAAAACCGGTGGTGGAAATGAAATCCGCACCCGGAACCCTGCCGAAGGATCAGCCAAAGGCGGCCGTGGGCAAATTCAGCTCCATGGTGCAGCTGAAGAAAAAACCAACGTCTATGCCGATTCAGCGTGTGGATGAAAATGCACCGCAGCCGAAGGTGGATCCGGTGGCGGCGGCCAAGGCAGATGGCGCCAAAGTTGAGGTGGCCGAACCACAGAAAGATGAGGTAACTGAGCCAGCATAGGCAAAGTTCAACCGGAAATGAAAAGGCGGCCACCCGGCCGCCTTTTTTGTGTTGGCCAATGAGTAACAGTTGCGTGACAAGGTTATCACTCTGTGATCCTGTTAGGTGCAGCTTGCTTGTGTCCTAAAACCAGACAACGTAAGTCTGAAGCTATGGAAATGATAGTTCCCGGCACTTTGTGGATGATGAAAACATCCCCGCAGGCCAATCATGGTATAAAAAAACGCCGCCAGCCATGGAAAACGCCCTGGTGTCGGTTTGTGAAGTGGTTTGAGGATACGCTGATTGCGATGCTCTGCATCTTGGTCACATCCCCCATCATGCTGCTGGCAGCGCTTATTGTGAAGCTGGAAAGCCGTGGGCCGGTGTTGTTCAAGCAGAAGCGCGGCGGGCGTAACGGCAAGATGTTCACCATTTACAAATTTCGCACCATGACGGTGGATGCCTGTCGTGACGATAAGGCCGGGCACGCCACGCCGGGGGATTACCGTGTGACGCGCATCGGGCGCTTTCTGCGTGCCACCAGCATTGATGAATTGCCACAGCTTTTTAATGTGTTGAAGGGGGATATGTCCGTTATTGGTCCACGGCCGCATATGCTGCATCACGATGAGATTTACCGGGCGGTGGTGCAGGGTTATGACCGGCGCTTCCGGATGAAGCCCGGCCTGACAGGGCTGGCTCAGGTGGCGGGTTTCCGTGGAATGATTTATGAAAACAGCGATATGCAGCACCGTGTGGATGCGGATAATGATTATATTGAGAACTGGTCATTATGGTTGGATATTAAGATTTTATGCCGTACAGTTTGGGTGGTGGTACGTTTGACCAACGCTTATTAGAGGTAACCACATGCGCGGCATTCTGAGTTTGTTATTGATGGTAGGGATTTTTAACCTATCTCTTCCCGTGTGGGGGAAGGATATGACGGATAATCATATGAAAACGGAAGTGGCGATCTTTGCCGCCGGGTGTTTCTGGTGCGTGGAATCGGAATTTCAGGCGATTGACGGCGTGGTGGAGGTGGTTTCCGGCTATATTGGCGGCACGGTGGAAAACCCGGATTATGAAGATGTTCTGACCAAGAAATCCGGGCATTATGAGGCGGTTTCCGTGTTTTTTGATCCTGAAAAGCTGAACTATGACACATTATTGGATGCTTTTTGGAAGGTGCATAATCCCACGCAAACTGACGGGCAGGGGATTGATATTGGCCCACAATATCGTTCCGCCATTTTTGTGCTTAATGATGCGCAACGCGTGGCTGCGGAGGCCAGCCTGAAGGCGCTTTCTGAAAGTGGCCGCTTTCAGAAGCCCATTGCCACCAAGATTCTGCCTGCCGGTAAATTTTACCCGGCTGAAGAATATCATCAGGATTATTATGCCAGAAAAGGCATTGAATATCCGAGTGTGTTTACCGTGGATGAAAGTAAAACCATCCGGCAGCAGAAGAATTATGGAGTATTTAAGGGCTATTAAAGCCATATAAGGAGGATGGAAGTGGTTTATTCAAAAGCGATGCGAATCATGCACTGGCTGATGGCCGTGCTGATTCTGGGGATGATTTTAAGCGGCTTTTTGATGGTGGATCTGGCACCGGGGGAGCAGAAATGGCAGGTTTATGGCCTGCATAAATCCTTCGGGGTGACGCTGCTGGGGCTGATTGTCTTACGCATCCTCATCCGTTTGAAATCAACCGTGCCGCCCTTGCCTCAAACCATCAAACCTGTTGAAAGAAAGGCCGCACACGGCGCGCAATTCCTGCTTTATGTGCTGATGGTGGCCGTGCCGGTTTCCGGCTTTGTGATGTCGGATGCGGGCGGGCACGCCATTAGTCTGTTTGGTTTGCCCTTGCCGGATCTTCTGGCCACGGATAAGGCATTGGGCGGGTTTGCGCATGAAATACATGAAATTTTCCCTTATCTTATGCTGGCTATCATTCTGGCGCATGCCGGTGGGGCGCTGAAACATCAGTTTTTTGACAGGAAAGAGAACCGCGTGCTAAAGCGCATGTGGAAAGGCTAATTGAACCATGGGATACGATATGAATCAGCCATCACAGAATTGTAACAACAGTAACGGAACGCAGGCGGTGCTGCTGCTGGGTATCTTTTTTGCCATCGCCATTGCGGTGGGTGCATTATTTTATGCCAAGTTGATGGGCGATAAGGTGACGCTGTTGCAGGAGCGTGTGACGGTGCTGGAAGCGGAAAGTGCGGCCATGAAGGCGCTGGATTTTACCGGTAAACTCAAAGAATGGGGGCAGCAGGCGCGGCGCAGTATGGAAGATACGGCGCAGGTGGTGCAGGAAAAAGCGCAGCAGGTGGAAAAAGAAACACAGGCTTCCGAGAAAATTCGCGCGCTGTTTGATGTGTTTGAAGAGCTGGTGATTTCGACGGAAAAATCCATGAAAAAACTGGAAAGCCTGAATGAACAGGAAGAAGGCAGTGCGGTGGAGCAAAAGCAAAGCCCGGAGGAAAAGCCTTCCTTATAGAGGGCTAATGCAGGCCGATTTCCGCGAGATTTTCAGAACGCTCATCCCATTTTGGGGCAAGTTTGACGAATAATTTGAGATGCACCGGCATCTCATAGAGCTTGCTGAGTTGCTCTCGGGAACGCTGGCCGATCGCCTTAATGCTCTGCCCGCCTTTGCCAACGATAATCGCCTTCTGGCCTTCGGTTTTCACCAAAATAACCTGAGAAATATGAATGGACAGACTGGGCGTGGTGCGCTCCTCCCATTGTTCGGTTTCCACCGAAAGCACATAAGGAAGCTCATTCTGCATGGCAAACATGAGCGCTTCACGTGTGATTTCCGCTGCAAAAAGCTTGTTTGGAAGGGTGGTAATTTCCTCTTCATCATGCGCCCATGGATGTGGTTTTGAAGCCTTTTTCAAGCTCTGCACTAAATTTTCCACGCCACCATTTTGCTTGGTGCTGGAAATCATAAAAACCTGATCTGCCTGCACTTGCTGTGAGAGGCTTTGCGCCAGTAACAATAATTTTTCCTTCTGCTTGACCTTATCAACCTGATTTAAAACCAGCCAGACAGGCGGCACAAGCCCATGTTCTTTGGCTTGATTCAATTGCCGGATAAAGCCTTCCAACAGGCTGATATCTTTGGAGGCATCCACGGTAAAAAGTGCGATATCCGCCATTTCAAGGCTATCCCACGCGGCCTTCAGCATGGCACGATCCAGCAGCTTTTTGGGCGCAAACAAGCCCGGCGTATCAATAAAAACCAGCTGGTGCGGGGCTTCGGTCAGAATACCGGTGATTCGGCTGCGTGTGGTTTGTACTTTAGGAGTGACGATGGCCACCTTCTGCCGCAAAATGCGGTTAAGCAGCGTGGATTTCCCGGCATTGGTGGGGCCGATGATGGCAATGGTGGAAAAATGCTGCGCTGCAATATCTAATGCTGTCATGGTTAATGTACCTCACCCCAATGATCGCCAATCGCCACATCCACCGTCAGCGGCACGGAAAGCTGCAACGTGTTCTGCATCATGCGCTGCGTAAGCTTTGCCACTTCTTCTGCCTGATTTTCCGGCGCTTCGATTAAAAGTTCGTCATGCACCTGCAAAAGTAGCCGCGCTTGCGGAAACTGATACTGCAATGCAGCATTAAGCTCCACCATCGCTTTCTTAATGATATCTGCTGCAGAGCCTTGCAGCGGCGCATTGATTGCCGCGCGCTCGGCAAATTGCCGCTCACTGGGGTTTTTACTGTTGATTCCCGCCATTTCACAGCGCCGATTGAGCAAAGTGAGGACATGACCATGCTTTCTGGCATAAGCAATGGCGGAATCCATATAGGTTTGAATACCGGGATATTGCTTAAAATAGGCTTCGATGAGTGTGGCGGCCTCCGTGCGGCTAATACCAAGCTGTTTGGCCAGCCCAAAGGCGCTCTGGCCATAAATAATCCCAAAATTAACCGTTTTCGCACGCCGCCGCAGTTCCGGGGTGATTTCCTGCAGCGGCACACCGAAAACCTGGCTTGCCGTGGCGGCGTGAATATCCAGATGATGTTTAAAGGCATTCTTCAGGCTATCCATATCGGCAATATGTGCCAGCAGGCGCAGCTCAATCTGCGAATAATCCGCGCCAATAAGTTTCATCCCCTCGCCGGCGCGGAAAGCAGTGCGAATCTTCCGCCCTTCCTCGGTGCGAATGGGAATATTCTGCACATTCGGCTGCAATGAGCTTAACCGCCCGGTGCTGGTGGCGGTCATGCTGAAGGTGGTATGAACCCGCCCTTCCACATCCGCCAGCTTGGCCAGCGTATCGGTATAGGTGCTTTTCAGTTTAGCCAGCATCCGCCAGTCCAGCACGATTCCGGCGATGGGATGGTTAACAGCCAGCTTTTCCAGCACATCTGAATCTGTGCTATACTGACCTGATTTTTTTGATTTCTTGCCACCCTCAATGCTCATATCATCAAATAAAATCTCACCTAATTGCTTCGGTGAACCAATGGAAAATTCTTTTCCGGCTGCCTGATGCGCGGATTTTTCCAGCGCTGCCATGCGGGTGGCAAAATCCTGCGACATATGCTGCAATGCAACACGATCCAGCAGGATGCCACGCCGCTCCATGGCATAAAGAATAGGAGAAAGTGGCTTTTCAAGCATGTAATAGAGGGTGAGGTTGCGATTCTCTATCAGGGAATGCTGCAACGCAGCATAAAGTGGCAGCAATGCATAGGCCGCCGGAGCAAGAGCATCCATAATGGCTTGCGGCTCTTCCTCCATGGCCTTTTCCGGCTTCTTGCCGAACCAATCGGGTAGTGTAATCTCTTGTGTTAAATAGGCTTCCGCCAAAGCAGGGATGCTGCGCGCCGTGCGCGTGCCGCCATGGGCATAGGCCATTAAGCAGACATCCTCCAATTGGATGGTGGCATTTGTGGCAGCGCCATAGCAGGCAAGAAAATGTCGAAGCGCTTTGGCATCCGTTGTCACTTTCAGCAGGCCATCTTCTGTGAGTGCCGGGGTGAGTGCCTGAATGAGGCTATGAGGTGAAACGCCGCCTTCGCTTTGATCATCATCCCGATTGCCAAATAAATCAGTGGGCATGAAGTGCCCCTGATGCAGCGGCACATATGCCAGCGCTGCCTGCCGCACCAGCCAGATTCCCGCCGCTTTTGGCTGATGATGCGCGCCGTGCAATAAAGGCAGCAGAGCAATCTGAGAATCTGCCGTGACATCCTGAAGGAAGATTTCCAACGCGTGCGGTGATTCGATCAATATTGGTTTTAGGGTGGAAGACGCGGCTGCTGTGATGGGCTGATTGCTCGTTGCTGCCGTTGCCGTTGCGGCTGCTGTTGCCGTGCCCTGATGCGGTTTGGAAGCAAGGCCAGCTGCTGCAAGCAGGCTTTTGAAGCCATGCTGATTCAGGAAAGAGGATAACGTTTCCTCATCGGCCGGCTGCACCATTAAATCATGCAGGGCAAACGGCACCGGCACATCATAATGTAACGCGGCAAGCTGCTTGGAAAGAAGTGCCTGATCGGCAAATTCAATTAAACTTTCCCGGCGCTTTTTCTGTGGAATTTCTTCCGCACGCGCCAGCAATTCCTCCAGCGTGCCAAACTGGTTCAGCAGCTCGGCCGCCGTTTTCGGGCCAATGCCGGGTACGCCGGGGATGTTATCCGAGCTGTCCCCCATCAGCGCCAGCATGTCCAGCACTTTTGCCGGCGCAACGCCAAATTTCTCTTCCACTTCAGCTGGTTGAATCACACGATCTTTCATCGCATCATACATTTCAACCCTGTCATCCACCAGCTGCATGAGGTCTTTATCGGAAGAAACAATGGTCACTTTCGTGCCGTCTTTTCGGGCTTTGGCGGCATAGGTGGCGATGATATCATCCGCCTCGAAACCGGCAATCGCGCAGGAAGGCAGGTTCATCGCCCTGGCCGCCTGCCGCACCAGCTCAAATTGCGGGATCAGATCTTCCGGCGCCGGCGGGCGGTTGGCTTTATATTCGGCATAAATGTCGTTCCGGAAGGTGGTTTTGCCGGCATCAAACACCACAAGCAGGCTGGAAGCGCCCTCATCCAGTGCGCGCTTGCGGATATTCATCAACATGCGGGTAAAGCCAAACACGGCATTCACCGGCACGCCCTCACCGTTTGTCAGCGGGCGGATGGCGTGATAGGCGCGGAAAACAAAGCCATAGCCGTCAATCAGGTATAAATGTTTTGGGAGGGTCATGGCGCTAAACTAGGCGGTACGCGTGGTTGGCTCAAGCAGAACTACAAGGTTCTTGATGCGCTGAATATGTCTAATTTTTTCTATCTCAGAATTCTTTATTAACTTTTCTGTCGTAAACTGAAACAGTTTGGAGGATCGAGCATGCAGGAAGAAGATAAAAAACTGGCCGCGGAATTGATGCAAAACCTCATGGCGCCGGAAAAACTCTGGAATGACGGGCTGAAAATGATTTCCAGTGAGTTGTTTGCCAAGACGCTCAATCGGCAGGACATTGCCCATGCGGAGCGGAGACATCTGGCCAAAGCACATGCCAAGCTCGTTCGGTTCAGCAAGGCCATTGATGATGAAATAGACTGGCTGAAGGAAGACATGCCGGAAAATCTTGAGGCTCAGATCGAATATCTGGAAGGGCTGAAAGCGGCCAGCGATCAATTTGCCGAAAAATTATACGATGTGCTGCTGCAAAGTAAAAAAGGGGAGTTAACTCCCGAACTGGTCTCGGAAATGAAAGATCATTATCTGGGGCTGCAGCTGAAGCGCTACCACGATGACGAGCGGTTTGAGCTTGATCCGGAACTTGGCGTGCCGGAATCCGGATTACTGGCGGATGCTCTTTTTGCTGTTTATCACACAAGCCTGGATGTGGAAAATGTTGGGCGGTTCAGGGGGCTGGATAATAACGCGCCACCGCAGAAGGCCAGTGCCGCCATGTCCCGCTAGCCACTGTTATTAAATTAGGAGACATTTTGTTGCTGGCTTAAATCGTTGATTCGCAAGGAAAAGAACGCAGCGCGTAGTGGTTCTGCGGGCAAGTGCCTTAACGAAGCGAGCGACGATTTAAGCTGCAATTGGGAGAACCATGGCAAAATATTTCCTAATTTAATAACAGCGTCTAAGGCTCCAGCCGATAGCCAAGGCCACGCACCGTTTCAATCAGATCACCGGCATGCGCCGCCGCATCATCCAGCGCCTTACGCAGGCGCCGGATATGCACATCCACCGTGCGGGAATCATAGCCTAATTCCTTATCCTGCCACACCGCATCCAGCAGCTGGCTGCGGCTTTGCACATGTCCGGCATGCTCCATCAGCTGGCAGGCAAGGCGGAATTCCGTTGGGCCGCATTTCACAGCCACACGTTTTTCGCCCTGCTTTAAGGAAAGCTTTCCGCGCTCCGTATCCGCATGCAGCTTCCCGGCTTCAATCACCTGTCTGGCAAGGCTTGGGCGCACGCGCCGCAGCACCGCGCCAATGCGTGCCACCAGCTCTTTGGGCGAGAAAGGCTTAACCATATAATCATCCGCCCCGGCATCCAGTCCGCGCAAGCGGTCTTCCTCCTCCCCGCGCGCCGTCAGCATGATGATGGGAATATGGCGGTGTGTTTCCGATTCCCGAATATATTCACAGATTTCAATGCCATCCACCTCCGGCAGCATCCAGTCCAGCACCAGAAGATCCGGCGGATTGTCTTCAATATCGTCCAGCGCGGCCGCGCCGTCCATTTGTGTGCGCACGGCATAGCCCGCCGCATCCAGATTATACTGAATCAGGCGCAGGATGGCTTCCTCATCCTCCACCACCAGAATATGCACCACAGGATCAGCCATATTTACCGCTGATATATTCTTTGGTCTGCTTCTTCTTCGGTGATTCAAAGATTTTGGCCGTCTCTCCTTTCTCCACAATATTTCCCAGATGGAAAAAGGCGGTATAATCCGAAACCCGCCGTGCCTGCTGCATGGAATGGGTAACGATCACAATCGTGTATTTCTTTTTCAGCTCTGCAATCAGTTCCTCAATAATGCCCGTGGCAATCGGATCAAGTGCGCTGCATGGCTCGTCCATCAGCACCACTTCCGGGTTCACCGCAATGGTGCGGGCAATGCAGAGACGCTGCTGCTGCCCGCCGGAAAGTGCCGTGCCGGGCTCATGCAGCCGGTCTTTTACCTCTTTCCAGATGCCCGCCCGCTTAAGGGATTTCTGCACGATTTCGTCCAGCGCATCACGGCTATCGGCCATGCCATGCAGGCGGGGGCCATAGGCCACATTATCATAAATGGATTTCGGGAATGGGTTCGGCTTCTGGAACACCATTCCCACCTTTTCACGGAGGAGAACGGGATCAACATGGCTGGAATAGATATTATTGTTATCCAGCAATACCTTCCCCTGCACTTCACAGCCTTCCACCAGATCATTCATGCGGTTCAGGCAGCGCAGAAAAGTGGATTTCCCACAGCCGGAAGGCCCGATCAATGCGGTCACGCGGTGGTTGGGAATGGTTAAATCCACCCCATGCAGCGCCGGCTTGCCGCCATAAAGCACGCTCAGATTCTGTGCTTCCATCCGGGTTTTTGGTGTTTTTTTAGTCTTATCTTTCTTTGTCATATCTTGTCCTGATTTGATTATGGATAATAGATGATGGATGATTGAGTAATTGGAATTTCACCAATCTATCATCCATTATCAATCATCTGAATTACCATCGCCGCTCCGTCTTCTTCCTTAACCAACTGGCGAAGCCATTCAGCACTGCCAGCAAGACCAACAATATCATGATGGCGGCGGATGTTTTCTCCGCAAAGCCCATTTCCGGACTGTCTGACCACAGGTAAATCTGCACCGGCATGGCCGTGGACGGGGAGGTGAGATCTGCCGGCACATCCGCGACGAAAGCCACCATGCCGATCATCAGCAGTGGTGCGGTTTCGCCCAGTGCGCGGGCAATACTGAGGATGGTTCCGGTCATAATGCCGGGCAGGGATAAGGGCAGCACATGATGGAACATCGCCTGAGTGCGGCTGGCGCCCAGCCCAATGGCCGCATCGCGGATGGATGGGGGAACGGCGGCAATCGCCGTGCGGGACGTTACCACGATAATCGGTAGAATCAACAAGGCCAGCGCCAACCCGCCAACCAAGGGGCTGCTGCGTGGCAGATTAAAGAAATGCAGGTATACGGCCAGCGCCAGCAAGCCAAAGACAATGGATGGCACGGCCGCCAGATTGTTAATGCATAGCTCAATGATGACGGTGATCTTGTTTTTCGGGGCAAATTCCTGCAGGTAAATGGCCGCGCCAATGCCAACCGGCATGGCCACCAGCAGGCAGATAAATAATGACATAAGAGAGCCGGTCAGTGCGCCGAGGATGCCCGCAAGCTCCGGCTCCCGACTGTCGGCCTGGGTGAAGAGGTTTCTGTTGAAAGACAGACGCACACGCCCCTGCTCCTCCAGCGCTGCAATCCAGCCAAGCTGCACATCATTCACCCGGCGCAGATGCGCCGGCGCGTCTCTGTCAATCTTCCCTTTCCGCACCATGTCCACATCACTGGCAGCACTGACCCAGATACCTCCATCCGCCGCGATTGACCCTTCTGCGATGGCGGTGGCCAGTTGTTGCGGCGCACCTTTGCTGATCAGGCCGTAAAGGTCGCGTTTCTGCCGCCGGTCTTCCACCTCCGGAAACAGGCTTCTGATGCTGGTTTGGATGGCTTTGCGCGGATTTTCTTCAGCCAAAGCAATGTCGGGAACGGGCAGAAAAATTTCGGTGGTCACGAAAGCAGGCGCGCCCTTGCCGATGATGCTGACGAGCAGCCCAGCCAAAAAAACTGCAGAGAAAATGATCGCCAGAAGCCCATAAAGCTGGAAGCGCCGCTCTTTTGCACGTCTTTTTCGCAGGCGCTTATAGTCCGGGTGTTCGGGCGTGAGTTTGAGGCTATGCATGGCTGGATCAGTCATATTGTTCCCGGTATTTCTTCACAATCACCATGGCGATAAAATTGAGGATAAAGGTGGCGGTAAACAGCACCAGGCTCAGGCCGAAAGCCGCCAGTGTTTTGGGGCTGTCAAATTCCTGATCCCCCACCAGCAGGCTGACGATCTGCGCGGTGACGGTGGTCACGGAATCCAGCGGGTTGATTGTCAGATTCGCGGCCAAACCTGCGGCCATCACCACAATCATGGTTTCACCGATGCCGCGTGAGATTGCGAGCAATAATGCCCCCATCACGCCCGGAAGTGCCGCCGGCAACACCACCTGACGGATCGTTTCAGAAGGGGTGGCACCCAATGCCCGCGCGCCCATGCGCAGATCATTCGGCACGGCGTTGATTACATCATCCGAAAGCGACATCACATAAGGAATAATCATGACACCCATCACAAGGCCGGCTGCCAGCGCACTCTCACTGGCAACATCCAGCCCTAAATTTTCTCCCAACCCACGCAATAACGGCGCGAAGGTAACGGCCGCGAAATAGCCGTAAACCACGGTTGGAATGCCCGCCAACACCTCCAGCGCCGGCTTGGCAACGGCGCGAAAGCGCTTGCTGGCATATTCAGAGAGATAAATGGCGGAAAGCAGCCCCAGCGGCGCAGCGATGATCATGGCGGTGAAGGTGATAAGGAGCGTTCCCAGAAAAACCGGCACCGCACCAAAGGCCCCGCTGCTGCCGGCCTGATCGGCGCGGAGTGCAATTTGCGGGCTCCATTGCGTGCCAAAGAGGAATTCATGGAGTGGAACCATACCAAAAAAGCGCCAGGCCTCGAACGCCAGCGAAAGAACAATTAACACGGTGATGGAAACCGCCAGCACTGCTGCCAGCAGCAGTAGCAGCTTCACCCATTTTTCAAGATGCTGCCGCGCCCGAAAAACAGGCTTAAGCCTGATCCAGGCAAAGACAGCCATCGCCAGCGAAAGCCCAAGTGCAAAAAGCCCTCCCGAATAGAGAAGATTTTGCCCCCGGATCATGCAGAAAAGCAGCAAGGCCAGAGACGGAACGCCAACCCATAACAGCGCAGTGATGCTGTAAAAACGGGGCAGGGCGGCTGCCCTTCCGGCTGCCGAATGTTTGACATGGCGGTTTACTGCCAGCGCGGTGATGCTCATTACGATCAGAATTGCGATAAAAAAGAGCGCCGCCATGGTGGTGTAATGCCTCCTATTCCCGGTTTCGTACTTTTTCTAACAGCTATTATCAGAGAAAGAAAGCCGCCTATTGAACGTTTTGCACTAAGATTTATTGCCCGGCAGTGGCAGAATAACACTGAATGTGCTGCCTTTACCCTCGGTGCTTTTGATTTTTAACCGTCCGTTATGGCGATCGAGAATATATTTAACGATCGAAAGGCCTAGCCCTGTGCCACCCATTTTACGGGAACGTGCCGTATCCACGCGGTAAAACCGCTCAGTTAGGCGTGGAATAACAGCCTCCGGGATGCCGTCGCCTTCATCGGTGATATTAATACGGACGGATTCGCCGTCTTCTTTATCATTTGCTGGCAAAATGCTGCTGCTGATGGTGATTTCAGTTTGCTTGGGAGAGTATTTAATAGCATTGCTGAGTAGATTCTCAAACACCTGTATCAGCTCCTCATGATCCCCAATAATACGCGGCAGGCGTGAAGGAAGCTTATTATTGAGGGTAATTTGACGCTCTTCCGCGCTGGGGGAAAGATGCTCAATAGCGTTAGCCAGCAAGGAAGTGAGCGAGCATCGCTCCGTCGGCGGGTTGGAAAGATTGCGCTCCAGCTTGGAAAGTGAGAGCAAATCCCGCACCAGCTTTGCCATGCGCTCCCCCTGCTGGCGCATGAGCGGCAAAAACTCATTCAGCGCGTCTTTATCATTCTTCGCGGTTGTCTGTAATGTTTCAACAAAGCCAAGCATGGTGGTCAGCGGCGTGCGTATCTCATGGCTGGCATTGGCCACAAAATCAGAGAGCATGGTTTCCGTGCGTTTTTGTTCGGTAATATCATGCATGGCAATGATATAGCGGTAATTGGAACTGGCACGCTGCGGGAAAGGTTCAATCGCAATCATGAAAAAGCGTTGAGGCTGCGTATCCATCGTATAGGGAACCGTCACGCCATGACCCGTTAATCCCACCTTGGCGATGGCCTCCTTAAGGGGTGGGGAGGACACGACTTCTTCAAGGTTTGTCCGGTAAAGATGGGGGGTAAAATGCTGCCTTGCGGTTTGATTGGTGCGAACGATATTATGATGCTGATCCAGCATCAGAATAATATCGGGGAGGGTATCAATCAGCAGGCGGCTTTCCGTGATGGAACTTTCCAGATCGCGCCGGCGCACCTCCCAGCTTTGATGCAGCTCTTCCACCGCGGCAGAAAGTTCTTCAACGTTATTGAGGAAGCTTAGATCCGGGGCTTTGGCGGAGCGGTCATCCTGTGCCAACTGGCGGACATAGGCGGTGAGTGCAGAGAGGTTGGCAATGTAAGGATAGATAAAGATAAGCGAAATAACCGTGATAAATCCTGCGCCGGCAATGGCGGCCAGTGCGGAGATCTGACCCTGTAATACCAGGATGATCAACAGCATATAAGGGGCAAGGGCAATGATAGCCATGCCCTTAAACAAGGTGCGGAAAGGCACGCGGCGTTCAATGGATGAAAAATTTCGCTTCACAGAGGAATTCTATGTCTATGAACTGAAATAAGGAAGGGCAAAGATTCCGGCGGGTTTTCTGCGGTGAATATTGGCAAAAAACGTGGCCTAAAACGCAGAAAGGCCGGGCAAAGCCCGGCCTTTCCAAGGGGTTAGTGCACTACCGCAATTATGCGATGGTGAAGGAGTCAGTTGTACCAACTTCGGTGATGGTCGTTAGACCGGTCACGCCTGCCAGCTCAACGATATTACCTGCTGCGTTATCCGCATCAGCGTGAACAACGTAGGTATTGCCACCATATTCGAAGGCACCCACATCATCGTCATCCCAACCGGTTGCTGCCAGGAACTCTGCAATCGCCAGAGCCAAAGTAGCTTCCGCAGCAATCAATGTTGCCAGGTTACCCGTTGCGAAACCACCGGCAGTAAACTGATCCGCCAGCGCAGCAACAATGGCGGTGTCATCACCGGTATCGTTGCCAGCCGTATCAAAGTCGATGATATCGCTACCGGCAGCAAAGTCGGTAATGCTATCCATCGTTGCAGCAGTTGATGTGTCAACAGTTTGATAGTCAAACGTATCAGCGCCCGTACCACCTGAGAGGGTATCCGCACCCAGACCACCTGTCAGTGTGTCTGCGCCAGCATTACCAACCAGACTGTCAGCACCGTCGCCACCAACAAAGGTGTCCGTACCGGTACCGCCGATCATCGTATCGGCAGCAGCCGTACCAACAACGCTACCGTTCACACCATCAGCAATTGTTACAGCAGAAGCGTCGGTTTGCAGGTCGACACGAGCAGTTGTGCTTAGTGTTACGGTTGTGCTGTTCAGTGCAGAAGCCTGAGACACATCCAGATCGAAGTCGGTTGTACCACCTTGAATGGTGATCGCGCGGTTTTCAGCCGTAACGATCATATCGTCGGTCACAGTGAATGTACCCGCACCGGTGATCGCACCAAGGTCAATGACCTCGAAGCCAGTTGTCAGGGCAGTACCCAGAGCACCGTCAACGCCATCATAATCCAGCGTATCCGTACCCAGACCACCGTCCAGAACGTCCGTATCACCGAACACACCGGTCAGTACGAAGATATCGTTACCTTCACCACCGATGATGCTGTCAACACCGGCAGCGTCTGCCGTGATGCTGTCATTACCGGCACCACCAAGCACGGTATCGTTATCACCCGCACCGGTTTCGTTCAGCGTGTCGTCACCGGCACCACCTTCGATGGAGTCGGCACCACCGGCACCAGTCACATCATCGTCACCGGCATCACCGAACAGACGGTCAGCACCTGCGCCACCGGATACGGTATCATCATCCGCACCGCCGCGCAGTGTATCCGCACCAGCACCACCGCGAACGGTATCGTTACCGGCATTACCGTTAAAGTTCATGGTACCTGCGAAGATATCATCCGCGCCACCTTCACCGGTAATAGCTGTGTTGGTTGTGGTTTCAACATCACCACCGTCGATAACGTCGTCACCGTCGCCACCGCTACCGCTGATATCATCACCAGCATCACCGTCCGTCAGGAAGATAGTATCGTTACCCGCACCACCATTGATGATGTCGTCACCCTGTGCCGTTGCACCAACGCCGTCAACAGCCGTTTGGAATGCGATGATATCATCACCGTCACCACCATCAACGGAGTCAGCCGTATCAGCAACGCCATTACCACTCAGGAAGATCGTATCGTCACCAAGGTCACCGGAAAGCGTATCAGCACCGCTGTGACCGTTAACAACATCATTATCAGCACCGCCGCGAAGAACGTCATCGCCGTTACCACCAATCAGACTGTCGTTACCGGCATTACCGTTGGCCGTGATCACACCGATGTAATCATCATCCGCGTCACCTTCTTGTGTTACCAGAGCGTTAGAGGCTGTGGTTGCATCGGAACCATCCAGCGTATCAGCGCCTGCACCCAGCAGTACGGAAGCGGTATCCGCCGCCACACCGTCCGTCAGCAGAACAACGTCGTCGCCTTCACCGGTTTGAATGTCTTTCGCGCCTGAAGCTGCACCGGCACCTTCATTCACTGCGAAAGCAAGCACAACGGTATCATTACCGGCACCGCCACGAACTTCGTCCGTACCGCCACCGGTTGCCAGAACGTCATTGCCCTGACCGCCCCAGACCTGATCGTCACCATCGTCAGTGAAAGCACCACCTGCAACGTCACCGTCAACGGTATCGTTACCGGCACCACCGCGAACGGTATCGTTACCGGCATCACCGTCTACAACGTCGTTACCGGCATTACCGTTAAGGAAGTCATTTCCAGCATCGCCACCCAGAGAGTCATTATCGCCCAGACCTTTCAGCGTATCGTTACCGGCACCACCATCGATGGAGTCGTTACCGCCCAGACCTTCGGCATAATCTGCCAAAGCGCCCAGCGCACTACCGCCGGTATAATCCTGACCGGCACCATCCAGTTGAGTGTTCGTTGTGCCATCGCCGATGGTGTAAGTCGTGCCACCGATGAAAGTCAGGTTTGTGGTTGTTAAAGCAAGCTTTTCCGTGCCGCCCAGCGTTACGGAACCCTGAGGTGTTGTGATGACAAGATCGGAACCACTGTCAGTCAGCGTCAATGTATCGGCTGCGATGACGGTGTTATTCACCACGTCAAAAGTAAGTGTATCGTTAGCAGGATCGAACGCAGTAATTGTCGTCCCTACTACCTGTGAAAAAATATAATCAGTCATTATCTAACCCCTTATTGTTGTTATCGTTATCAACTTATGCGCAGGCAGACTGACACCTCCTGCTACATATCTGAAGAGTGTTCAACCATCTTTCTTTACAGATTGCAACCCTTTTTCGTCCACTCTTTTTATTTAAAGTCTCAGTAGTCGGCATCCCGCTGGGATGTGGCGAAAACAGCACAGCCTGCAGCGGATTATTGAGAGGTTGTTAACAAATATCCGCAAAACCATTTTTGAGGGTTTTAAAGGAGAGCCAGCCCAGCATGCCGGTGGCAAGGCTGGCGATGGTAAAGATTGTCAGCATGGGGAGGGATGGCGGGTTGCCAAGGATAAGGATATCGCGGGTGAGTTCCGTCATCGGGGTGAGGGGGTTAAGGTAGATAAGCGGGCGGATGGCCTCAGGAAGCCGCTCTGCCGGGTAGAAAATGGTGCTAAAGAATAGCAGCACCGGCGAAAGCATGGTGGTGAGATGTGCCGTATCCCGCAGATAGGTGCCCATCGCTGCCAGCAGCCAGCTTAGGCCAAGGCATAACAGCAGGAAGGGCAGAAGGATCACCGGCAGCCAGAGCGTTGTTACCGGGATGGAACCCTGCGTTACCCACAGCCCGGCCAGCAACACAATCAGGCTGATGAAGAGCTGAAAGAACGCCGCACCCACAATCTGCGGGCTGAGAATTTCCAGCGGATAGACCACCTTCTTGACATAATGCGCGTGGCTGAGGATGAGGGTTGGGCTGCGGGTGAGGATTTCCGACAGGCACTGATGCAGCATCAGCCCGGAAAACAGCATAATGGCGAACCCGCCCGTGTGGCTATCGACCGATTCCACGCCCCAGCGCGCCTTCAGCACAATGGCAAACACGAAGGTATAGAGTGTGAGCATCAGCAGCGGTGTTGCCAGTGACCAGAGAATGCCCAGCACCGAACCGCGATAGCGCGCCTGAATCTCCCGCTTAAGGGATTGATAGAGCAAATGGCGATGGCGGATCATAGGCCGGAGAGTAAAGAGAAATGAGGGAAGAGGGAAGAGGGAAGAGGGAAGAGGGAAGTCCTATCAGCGTTTTAATAAAATATTAAACTCTTGTTGCTAGGATGCGGGCAGAGAAAAGATTATTGGAGAGAAAAATGCCGGAATTAGAAGAGCATCTTGTTAAAGATTTGGAAACAATATCGCGGGAATTTGAACAAACACTTGCCGAGTCAGGGCATGAAGAAGCAATTGAACAACTAACCCGCGATATTCATCTCTACCTCACCAAAGAAGTGGCCAAAGCCAAGGCGGATGATCCAGATAAACCCATCCTGATTCTGGTGGACGAACTTCATGATGATCGCACGGCCGGGCTGATGAGCTATATCGTGATGCGGGATGCGGAACTGCATGGCATTAACAATCTTTATTTTGAAACGGGCAATAATAACATCAATTCGTCACAAAGCCTTTCAGATGCACAATTTAAATATATTAGAAACTGTGCACCAGATCAATTACTTGTTCCGGGAAGAACGTTTGATAATAGCCAGTTTATTCTTTCTCACATTCCCACTGTAAGTGAAGATGCCAGTCTTCACTCCGCAGACGTGAATCTGGATGATGGAGAGAATTTTGCAAAATATACGACAAATCTTTCTTTGCGAGATAAGAAGATGGCGGAAACCATTGCCGAAGGTGGAAATAACGCTACTTTTACATGTGGTCGTTTTCATTCAAAGGGTGTTTTTGAGGCTCTTAAAGATCAGTTTCATGTGATTGGCATACATGGTGGCGTGACTCCTAAAGAAGAGTTTGCCCAACAAGATAAACAAAGACTTAAAGAAGATCCGGGCATGCAAGCCTGGTTAAAAGAACGCCCGGATCTGGCACCATTTTATGCCGATAAATTCTTTCATCAGGTGTTCTTCGCTCTCAGTAATGAGGACTATAGTAAAA
Source organism: Alphaproteobacteria bacterium (assembly GCA_030429725.1). GTDB lineage: Bacteria > Pseudomonadota > Alphaproteobacteria > Rickettsiales > UBA8987 > JAUIEX01. The sequence continues at coordinate 3,119 of JAUIEX010000004.1, read as the reverse complement.
CACTGGATTTTTCCTATGGCATGCAGCAGTTTTCAGTGCCCGCCGAAACGGCCATTGCTTTGAAGACTACACTTAACCCTATTAGTACATACAAGGTTGTGGACAAAACGCTTGAAAGCATTTCCGAACTTGAAAAGAATCAAAACCTCAACAAAGATAACCGCGGCTGGGAGCGGTAAAAGCGGTTTTTACGCCACCGCCGCAAAGGCCAATGTCACCTCCGCTTCGCCCAGTTTTTGGGTCACGGTGTGCGGCTGGTCATTGGCGGAGGTGAAGGCAAGATCGGCCGCCAGCACCTGCGCTTTAACATAATCCAGATTTGCCTCAATGGCAGCCTTCACCTCATCCGGCGCCTGCACGGAAAGGCGGATGCGATCCGTTACCTGCAGATCGGCATCTTTCCGCGCCTGCTGGATCATGCGCACCACATCACGTGCGATGCCTTCTTTCAGCAGCATCTCGGAAATGCGCGTATCCAGCACCACAATCGCGCCGTTGGAAGGCAGCGCCTCCGCCTTTTGATAATCCTGCAGCACCCCGTCTTTAATGGCCAGTGTCAGGTCAAATTCATCGGCGTGCAGCACTTCATTTTCCACCATCACGGAGCCATCTTCCTGTTTCTGCCAGTTGCCCTGCTTGGCGGCAGCCGCCACATTCTTCATTGCCCCGCCCAGCCGCTTACCAAGCAGTTTGAAATCCAGCTTCAGTTGCAGATCGGCGATCTCATCCAGACTTTGGGAAAGTACCAGCCCTTTCACGTTCAGCTCATCACGGATCAAATCATCAAACTGACCTAATTGGTTGGTATCCTTTCCCACCACCATCACGTTGGAGAGCGGCTGGCGAATGCGGATATTCTCCCGGTCACGCACGGCAAGCGCCGCCGTGCACACCTCCTGCACCATATCCATTGCGCGCACCAGCTCCGTTTCTGCCGAAACGCCGGAAACATCCGGGAAAGGCTGGAGGTGAACGGAGAAGGAGGTTTGCAGCGTGCAGTTTGCAGTATGCTGTTTTTCTCCGTCATTGCGAGGAGCAACATCGTTGCGACGTGGCAATCCAGAGATCGCGTCGCTTGCTTCGCTCGCTCGCGATGACGATTCTGCTAACTGCTCACTGCTCACTGTTAATCCCCGATACACCGCCTCCATCGTAAATGGCAGCAAGGGCGAAGCGGCTTTTGTCATGGTAATCAGGCAGGTATAGAGCGTATCATACGCGGCTTGTTTGTCGGGGTCTTTTTCGATGCTCCCGTGATGTTCTTCCTGAACATCACATGGAGCGGCGCTTGCGCGCGCTGACGGCTCGGTCGGCCTGCTGGCCTCCCCGACAGAACTTTGAGAGTTAAGCTGCGAGCCAGTAGGCGAGCTCAGCCCTGAGCCCCGTCTCATGGGAAGTTCAGTAGAACTTCCCGGAGACAATTCAACATTGCTCCGCCAAAATCTCTCTCTGGAGCGGCGGATATACCAGTTATTCAGCACCTCGAAGAAGCTATCGACGGCCTTGCAGGCAGTGGGTGTATCATAAGCATCCAGCGCTTTGCTAATCTGGCGAACCGCGCCTGCCAGCTTGGCCAGAATGTAACGATCCAGCAGATTATCAGAAAGCGGATGCTCACCCGCACCGTGCGCCCCGCCACAGCAGATGCCGCCCGTGGCGCTGTCCTCATCCTCCGCCTCGGCAATCTCCAGCAGATTATAGGCCTTCACCCCGTCCGCATTGGCATAGAGGCTGAAGAAATGATAGGCATTCCAGATCGGCTTGATGGAAAGGCGCACCACATCACGAATGCAGCTGCCGTCCTTGGAGATCTGCAAATTTCCGCCCTGCATGATCGGCTCTTTAATCATCCGCCAGCGCATGGCATCCGCGCCGTAGGCGTCGAACATTTCGTTCGGGTCGGGGTAGTTTTTCAGCTTCTTGGAGAGCTTCTTGCCGTCTTCGGCCAGAATGATGCCGTGGCAGATGCAGTTTTTGAACGGTTCACGGTCAAACAAAGCGGTGGAAAGCACCATCAGCGTATAGAACCAGCCGCGTGTTTGCCCCACATATTCCACAATGAAATCCGCCGGGAAGTTGGGAGGAAGGGGATAACTCCCCCCTTGATGCGCCGAAGCACGCATGTGCGTGGCGCTATCAAAATGCGGGGGAGTCGAGGAGTCGCGCTGTAGCGAAGCGAAAGCGGACGACTCGGTGGGGGGGGTACTCTCCGTAAAAATTTGACCCCCACCTGAATTCTCAGATGAAAATTCAGACTCCCCCTCCAGGGGGGAGCTAGATAAACAAAACGGGTAGTGAATTTGCGCAAAAGGCATGGAGCCGGATTCAAACCAGCAATCAAACACATCGGAAACGCGTGTCCAGGTTTCCCCGGTTTCCGGGTCAACTTTTGTTAGCGAGTCGATGAAGGGTTTGTGGAGGATGTCTTTTTTTGATTGCTCCCGAGAAAGACTTCTGTCTTTCTCATAGAGCGATGCTTCCGCATGCTCAGGGCTGGCGCGGTCTCCTGACCGCGCTTCACTAACTCCCCCCTGGAGGGGGAGTCGAGGAGCGGAGCGACTCGGTGGGGGGGCAATCTGTTCCTCGGACACCCCCCCACGACTCTGCTTCGCTACTTGCGCAGCTTGCTTCGTCTGCTCCCCCTCAAGGGGGGAGCTATTTTCTTTATCAACATCAAAGAAATCACAGATTTCTTTGATAGAGCCAAACACCTTCACCTTGCCGGATTCGGTGCGCCAGACGGGAATCGGGCAGCCCCAGAAGCGGTTGCGCGAAATGCTCCAATCGCGGGCATTTTCCAGCCATTTGCCAAATTGCCCGTCTTTAATATGGTTCGGGATCCAGTTGATATTCTGGTTCAGTTCCACCATGCGGTCTTTAATCTCCGTCACCGCCACATACCAGCTGCTCATCGCCTTATAGATAATCGGCGTATCCGTCCGCCAGCAATGGGGGTAGGAGTGCTTATATTCTTCCTGCTTGATCAGCTTGCCGGTCACCTTCAACCACTGGATGATGCGTAAGTTCACCAGCCCATATTTTTCAAGCTGGGATTCGGTGAAGGGTTCATCATCGTTTTTTGCAGTTTCCGCGATGACGTTCAGGCCGCGCAGGGTGAG
>JAUIEX010000056.1 GCA_030429725.1 Alphaproteobacteria bacterium | reverse complement strand
TAGGCTCTGTTGTGATTTGGAGTGATATTTTGCCATGAGACTGATTTTGCTGAAGAACAAAGAAAATTTCTCTGGGAATAGTGGTGCTATTTTCAAGAAATTTTATGCCGTTAATCGGCAAAATCAGTCATGGCCCTCTGGGTTGCGGCGCCCATCGTTGCTCGCTGCGTTAAAGCCCTTGTTAATAGAACCACTATTAACTGTAGACTTTGCCTTGCGAATCAACGATGGGGGACTCGCAACAAAATTTACTCCAAATCACAACAGAGCCTAAATTTTTGTATCAGAACTTGCGTTATTTTTCAAGCTGAGGCAGTTTAGATTATGCTTGTTGTGAATGCAATGTTTGGCCGTGGCCTTGGTGGAATTGAGCAATCCTTTTTGGATTACTGCCTGGCGCTTCGTGATGAAGGCAATGAGGTTATTGCGATGGTTCATCCCAAAGCCGCCATTATCCCACAATTACAGGCACAAAATATTCATTTCATTGCCATTAACAATTACGGCCAATGGGATTTAATGACGGTTAAGCGCCTTAAGCAGCAGCTTGCCACACTCAAACCCGCAACTGTGATCTGCCATGGCAATCGCGCGATAAGCCTGCTTCGCCCGGCGGCGGCCGGCATTTGTCCGGTCATCGGCATGGCGCATAATTATAAAATTGATCGACTGACTAAACTTGATGGCGCGTTTACCATCACCCAGCAATTAAAACATAAGGTGATTTCCAATGGCGGAAATGCCGATCATGTTTTTCACATCCCCAACATGATTGATAGCTATGGCAAGAAGCTGAATCATGATATTACGCGCATTCGCACCTGCCCCGTTTTTGGCACTATGGGGCGTATGGTTGAAAAAAAGGGCTTCCAGGTGCTCATCGAGGCATGTTCCATTCTTCAGTCTCAGTGCCATGATTTTAAATGTCTTATCGGCGGCGATGGCGAAATGCGCGATAAGCTTGAACTTATGGTGGAAGAATATGGCCTGGTGGGACAGGTTATTTTTACGGGATGGGTCAAAGATAAATCAGAGTTTTTTAATCAGCTTGATATTTTCTGCCTGCCCTCCATTCACGAGCCTTTTGGTATTGTTTTGCTTGAAGCCTGCGCTGCCGGCCTGCCCGTCATCACCAGCTCTTCCGAAGGCCCCTCTGAAATTGTTCATCATGATGAAGATGCGTATGTTGTTCCCGTGAATGACGCCAATGCCCTGGCCAAAGCCATGGTTTTTCTCTCCTCTCACCCGGATTATGCCATTGAACTTGGCCAGAATGCTCTTGAAACTGTCCGGCGGCATTATGATCGCTCCGTCATCCGTAAGCGCTTGCAATCTGCACTTGAGCATGTTGTTGCAACGCAATAATTTTTGCATCTTATTGCGAATCTTATCTTCCCACCCTATTTTGTCTGTACCATGGATAAGCTTTTCACACCCCTGAACCATCGAAGCATCTTGCGCATTGAAGGCTTAGATAGCATCAAATTTTTACAGGGGCTGATCACAAATGATGCAAAAAAAATTAGCCCCGACAAGACAATTTACAGTTTTTTCCTGACCCCACAGGGAAAATATATTGCCGATCTGTTTATTTCTCAGCGCGATGACTATTATTACCTGGATATTCCATCTGAAGCTCTGGCATATCTAAAGAAAAAAATGGCCATGTACCGCCTTCGAGCCGATGTTACCCTTGAAGATGTCTCCGGTGACTATGAAATTGTTGCCGCCGCCGGTCATGTTGAATGGGAAGGCCAACAAGCCGCCGATGATTCAATCGGCCAAACCTACAAATTCTGTAAAGGTGTGTTTTATGCCGACCCTCGCAAAGAAGGAATGGGTTGGCGCGCGGTGATTGAACGGAGCAATCATTACCAGGCCTTTCAGGCAAAGGGATTTTCTCAGGGCAGCCCTGAAACATATCACCATCGACGCATCACCCACACCCTTCCCGAAGGTGGAATTGACCTTACAATGGAGCAATGTTTTCCGCTCCAGATGAATGGCGATTTATTGCATGCCATTGATTACCAAAAAGGCTGCTATGTTGGACAGGAAGTTACCGCACGCACGCATCATCGTGGCAAGCAGCGTAAAGCTGTTTTTACCGTAACATCCAACACCGCCACGTGGCCTGATTTTGGCACGGCAATCACATTCGACGAGAAACCGATAGGAAGCCTGCTCTCCCACGCAGGAATCACCGCACTGGCACAGTTGGAAATTGACGCTTATGAAACAGCCAGAAAGGCAGAAAAATTGCTGCATTGCGACGCTGTTTCCTTGCAGCTCCGTTAAAAGAAGGCTACATCATCTCCCATGCTTAATGTTGTAAAAAAGATTTTTGGCTCTTCAAATGACCGTCAATTAAGGCCGCTCTATGCCACTGTGGATCATATCAATGCTCTGGAAGAGGAGTGGCACAAAAAGAGCGACGCGGAACTGAAAAAACTCACCACATCTTTTAGGCAACGATTGAAAGATGGCGAAACCGAAGACGACATACTGCCTGAGGCTTTCGCCACCGTCCGCGAAGCGGCAAGACGCACCCTAAAACAACGCCATTATGACGTGCAGTTACTTGGGGGGATTGTTCTTCATCAGGGAAGAATTGCCGAAATGCGTACCGGCGAAGGAAAAACCCTTGTTTCCACTCTGGCAGCCTATCTTAATGCATTGTCCGGCAAAGGCGTGCATCTGGTGACAGTGAATGATTACCTTGCCCAACGTGATGCGGAGTGGATGGGGCAAGTGCATCGCTTTCTTGGCCTAACCGTTAGCTGCATCGTCCACGGCATGAATGATGCAGAACGAAAAGAGGCCTATCAGGCGGATATTACCTATGCCACGAACAATGAGCTGGGCTTCGATTTTCTCCGTGATAATATGAAATTCTCACTCGATGAGATGGTTCAGCGACCGTTTAATTATGCCATTATTGACGAAGTTGATTCCATCCTGATTGATGAGGCACGCACGCCGCTTATTATCTCCGGCCCGGTTGAAGACCAAACAGACCTCTATGTAAAAATTGATGCGCTAATGTCAGGCATCACCCGGGAGCATTACGAGCTGGATGAAAAGCAAAGAACCGTAACCTTCAATGATCACGGCATTAACCATCTTGAGAAGGTGATGGAAGAAAATGGCCTGATTGAAAAAGGCGGAAATTTATTTGATTTAGAATATGTTATACTGGTGCATCATGCCAATCAGGCATTGCGGGCACATACCTTATTCACCAAGGATAAAGATTATATCGTTAAGGAAAATAAAGTTGTCATCATTGATGAATTTACCGGGCGAATGATGGAAGGCAGACGTTATTCCGAAGGGCTGCATCAGGCGCTGGAAGCTAAAGAACAGGCTCCGATCCAACGCGAAAATCAAACACTTGCCTCCGTAACATTTCAGAATTATTTCCGGCAATATCCCAAACTTTCCGGCATGACGGGAACCGCCCAAACCGAAGCCGCCGAATTTGATGATATTTACAAGCTTCAGGTTATTGAAATTCCAACACATAAGCCGGTGGCGCGTCTTGATGATGATGATGCCATCTACCGCACGGAAGAAGAAAAATATCAGGCGATTATTGATGAGGTCAAAGCTGCTCATAAAGCCAACCAGCCGGTTTTGATTGGCACGGCCAGCATTGAGCAATCGGAGTTTTTATCAACGCTGCTGAAGAAAGAAAAAATAAAACATAACGTCCTTAATGCGCGCCAGCATGAGAAGGAAGCCTATGTCATCGCGCAGGCCGGACAGCCCGGAACCGTTACCGTTGCCACTAACATGGCGGGTCGTGGAACGGATATTCAGCTGGGCGGCAATGCCGAAATGCTGCTGGCAGATAGTGCAACCAACAAGGCCAATAAAAACACCCTTGCCACCATTGAAAAGGATAAGGCATTGGTCAAAGAGGCGGGCGGGCTCTACGTTATTGGCACTGAACGCCACGAATCCCGCCGCATTGACAATCAGTTACGCGGGCGCTCCGGCAGGCAGGGCGACCCGGGACGCTCCAAGTTTTTCTTATCCACACAGGATGACCTGATTCGTATTTTCGGCGCCGATAAAAAAATGGACTGGGTGATGAGCACGCTGGGTGAACCCGGCGAGCCAATCACGCACCCCATGATCACACGGATGATGGAAAAAGCCCAAATGAAAGTGGAGACGCGCAATTATGAAATTCGTAAGAATCTCCTGAAATTTGATGATGTTATGAACGATCAACGCAGCGTCATCTATGACCAGCGCCGCGAATTAATGGAAACGGAAGATTGCGCCGAAATTATCAAGGAAATGGCGGAAGATACCCTGCATGAGCTGATTGAAAACACCATGCCGAAAGGCACTTATCTGGAGCAATGGAAACTGGAAGGACTTCAGATTGAGATTCTTCGTATTTTTGGGCTTGATCTGCCAATTGCAGACTGGGCGCAGGAAGAGGGCATGGCCGATGATGAAATGCTGGAGCGCATTCAAAAGAACATCCACAAAATTTATCATGGAAAAATGAAAGAATATGGCGAGGATTTAGTACATGATATCAGCCATAAATTGCTGCTTTTCACTTTAGATGAACTGTGGAAAGACCATCTCCATACACTGGATCAGTTGCGTCAGGGCATCAACCTGCGTGCTTATGGCCAGAAAGATCCACTCAATGAGTATAAACGCGAGGCCTTTCAGCTTTTCGAGGTGATGCTGGATCAACTGCGTGAAGTCAGCGTAACGCGCTTCTATCACATGCATCTTTCCAAGAATGACGGCAATGTTTCAGTTCTGGATCGCCGCTCTCAAAAGATGGAAGAAAGCCGCCTTGATCCTGCCTCACAAGGACAAGGAACGGTGAATAATGAAGATTATGCACCTGGAAAAGTTGAAACGGTTCGTTACCAGAAAGAGAAGCGCGACCCATCCAATCCAAAAACATGGGGCAAAGTTGGGCGCAATGAAAATTGCCCGTGTAACTCCGGCAAGAAATTCAAACATTGCCATGGCAAAATATAGTCTGATAAAGTGAGTAGCATGTCTCAGAAATCAACCGGCAATGTCGCCTCTCTCTCTTTTGAAGAAGCATTAAAACAGCTTGAGGATATTGTGCGCAGCCTGGAATCCGGGCAGCAGCCGCTGGAAGAATCAATCAAGCTTTATGAACAGGGCGTTGCGTTGCGCAAGCATTGTCAGAAGTCGCTTGATGCCGCCAAAATGAAGTTTGAAAAACTCACATCAGATTCAAACGGCATTTTAAAAGCCGAAGAAGAAGCAGAATAAAAAGGGAGTCAGGCTCCCTTTTTATCTCCGGAATTTCAGGCAAGGTTAGTTGCTATATTTCACACCGCAACCATAAGGCGTTGTCACGGGATGCTCCACCGCCTCGCCTGCCTGCAGCGCTGCAATGGCCTTCTGAACATAGTTTGTTGCTTTTGAAATATCATCAGAATCAGCGGATGATATACTATCAATTGCCCCCATATAGGCCAGCTTACCTTCGGCATCAATAACATACATATGCGGGGTTGTTTTTGCGCCATATAAACGCCCAACTTCACCCGGAGCATCAAGCAAATAGGCGGTAGAGTGAACGTCTAACTCGGCTCTTAACGCATCCGCTTCTTCAGCAGTAACATAGCCCTGCTTGCCCTCGGCGGAGGATCCAACCTGAAGCCATATTACCCCCTGATCCGTTGCTTCTTTTTGAAAACGTTGCATGTCACCATTCTTGTAGAATTTTTTGATATAGGGACAATCTTTGTTAAACCATTCCAGAACAACAATTTTTCCTTTAAAGTCTGCAAGCGAATGTTCCACGTTCTGGCTATCTTTCAGTACAAAATTCGGCGCATCCGCACCAATCTGCACTGCCGCCTGCGCCGCACCTGCCATTATCATAACAGCAATAAGTGACCATAATCTGATTATTTTCATGAGGTATCTCCTTAGTTGCAATCTATGTAATTGAGATTCGCTAAATTACAAGGCGGGCGCTAAGCGCCGCCGCCAGCGTGCCCTGATCCAGATAATCCAGCTCTCCACCCATTGGCATGCCATGCGCCAGGCGCGTTACTTTGATCTTAAATTCCATAAGAATTTCAGCAATATAGTGCGAGGTTGTCTGCCCATCCATGGTGGCATTCATCGCCAAAATCACTTCCTGAAAATCACCCTGCCTGATACGATTTTTTAGCGGCTCTATGGCAAGCACTTCCGGCCCCCTTCCCTCCAGCGCCGAGAGCGTTCCCCCCAATATATGGTACAAACCCTGATAGCCATTGCTGCGTTCCATCGCCCACACATCTGCAACATCCTCAACAACACATAAAATAGTCGCGTCACGTTTAACACTTTGACAGATCTGGCAGGGTGATTGACCATCAAGATTGCCACATATCTCACATTGTTTCACATGCTGATCTGCAAGTGAGAGCGCATGCATTAACGGCTGAAGTTCCGTTTCTTTATGCTGCAACAGGTGCAATGCAATACGCTGAGCAGAGCGCTTCCCCACTCCCGGAACTTTACCTAATTGTTGAATAAGGCTGTTTAAGCTATTGTTACTCATAAGAATTAAAATGGCATTTTAATTCCCGGCGGCAAACCAAGCCCGCCAGTTAGTTTGCCCATCTCTTCCTGAGATCTTGCATCCGCCTGATCCCTGGCATTATTAAGCGCCGCCACCAGCAAATCCTCTAACATCTCCGTATCATCAGCATCCACAACCGCAGGATCAATTTTTATACCAGTTACCTTTCCGGCAACGGTCATCGTAACATTTACCATGCCGCCACCCGCCGCTCCCGCAACCTCAATTTCAGCAAGCTTTTCCTGCGCCTCTGCCATTTTTTTCTGCATGGCCTGCGCCTGCTTCATCATCTGATTAATGTTCATAACTGATTCCTTTTCTGATCGTTTTTATGCGCGGCAGTATCATTATTTTTATGCTCCACACCAAGGTTAATTTCCACCACTTCCGATCCGGGAAATTGTGATAGCATTTTTTCCACCAGTGGGTGTGCTATCAATTGACTCTCACGTTCTTTTAACTGCGCTTCCTTTGCCATACGCAATGTTTTTATTTCACCGTGATGCTCCGCAATAACAACCATCCACCGATGATTCGTCAGCTTTTGCAAAACCTCCGAAAGCCTGGAAGAGAAATCACGCGGGGTTGTCTCCACAGGTGAAAATTCCAGCAAACACTTTCCCGTATCATATTTGATAACATGAATATCATGCAAATATGAGGCAAGAAAATTCTCACCATGCTGCGCCAAACAATCCACTAATAGCGCCAGATTTTCAATGGACGGCAACGAGACTATTTCACCCGCCACAGCCGCGCTGGCAGAGGTCAGCGCAGGTTCGGCCACAGGCGCATGCGTGGACGGCGCATCCATCCCCGGCTGGCTGCTATTTTTCAATTGTTTCAAAAGATCATCAGGCGTTGGCAAACTCCCAGCATAACCGATGCGAAGTATCAGCATTTCTGCGGCAGCCAGATTATTTTGTGCCATTGAAACCTCTTTGACCCCCTGAATCAGCATCTGCCACAAACGACTGAGAAATGGGAAAGAAAGCCTTGATGCAATTGACTGCGCACGTGAAATTTCTTCTTCACTCAGGCCATCCACAATAACCGCATCCGGCATGGCACAAAACTGCGTTGCAATATGAACAACCTCCAACAGCTCCTGAAGAACAGACTTCGGATCCGCTCCCTGCATCTCCTTCAATGAGCGATTCAATCATGCCATAAGCGCCATCTTTATTGGCAATGCCAAGCATTTTTCGAATTTGTGTATCTGAAATCTCATCGCCTTTGGTTGCACCACCAATGGCCTGATCCAACAGGGAAAGCCCATCCCGCACCGAGCCTTCCGCCGCCACGGCAATAGCCTTCGCCGCATTTGGCAGCAACAGCGCCCCTTCTTTCTCTGATATATTCAGAAGATGCAATGAGAGCTGTTCCGTATTGATGCGAGGCAGATCAAAACGCATACAACGCGAAAGAATCGTCACCGGAACTTTTTGAATTTCCGTGGTTGCAAAAATAAATTTAGTGTGCTCCGGCGGCTCTTCCAGCGTTTTCAAAAGCGCATTAAAGGCGCTACGGGAAAGCATATGCACTTCATCAATAATATACACCTTATACCGCCCCATAACCGGGCGATAATTGATCGATTCAATCAGCTCACGCATATCATTAACACCCGTGCGGCTGGCGGCATCCAGCTCTAAAACATCCGGATGGCGCCCCTGGTCGATGGCTCGACACTGCTCGCAATCGTCCTTTAATTTTGCCGTCATGGCCTGCTGGCCGTCACTTCCGGCATAGTTCAAACATTTAGCAATAATACGAGCCGTTGATGTTTTGCCAATACCACGAATTCCGGTCAGGATGAATGCATGCGGCACCCGGTTACTCTCAATCGCATTGGTCAATGTTGTAACCAAAACCTCCTGGCCTATCAGCTCATCAAGCTTTGACGGGCGGTATTTCCGTGCCAGAACTTCGTATTCTTTTTCAATTGCTTCAGTCATTTATTACACCATTTTTCTGTGATATTTTTGGATGAATATAATGCAATACATTATCACCATATTGCAAGCTGCTATGGGCAGTAATAATATCCCCCACACGAACATCCGCCCCCTTAATCAGCGGCGTAAACGTTATATATTCCTGACTTTCGGTTAATGGATTAACTTGATTGCACCGCGCTTCCGTCCCCTCTTCACGACGAATAAGCGCACGTTTAAGTAGCTGAACCGTTATCCGCATAATTGGGTATTCACCTGTCTTCTCATCCCTTGGCGCGGCATCAATATCGGCAATAAACCGGGTAACCTTACCCTGAATTCTACATAAATCACCCTCGGATAAAGGCGCAATATCCAATTGCAAATCATCCTCCGCCGGGCGTATATCCTCCGCCAGCGCCACTGAACCAAACGCGAACAACAATGATAAAGCCAACAAAGATAGGCGCATTTCTTCCCTCTCGCAAACTGCAGGTGAGACTGGACGATGACCTGACGCAAACCGTTACGGCTGCTTTCTTTCGAACCTGACCGGGTTAGCAGCTGCATCATCCACCGCCAGCCTCGGCAACACTATGCACTGAAAATAAGCCACTGCAAGCCATTATTGCATGAAGAAATTCATAAATTTGTCAGCATTATTTATGCTTGTTACATGCCAAGAAATAAAAATAATCAAAGTGCCTGGCACAAACCACTGCAATTATCAGGTGTTTTTGTTCTTTTTTTGGCGGCTTTTCTTGCCACCAGCATTGTAAGTTTTAGCCCATTTGATCCGTCCATGGAC
>JAUIEX010000003.1 GCA_030429725.1 Alphaproteobacteria bacterium | reverse complement strand
TTTATAGGCACACAAAAACCATGGGGCTTGCCCCATGGATGAAGTGCGTCCAGAATCTTCTTTATGCGCCTAAGGAAACAAGCCCACTGTGCTTATCGATGTGAATATCATATTGTTTTAACGAGTAAATACCGTCGAAAGATTTTCAACGAAGGATCATTTGCCTATCTGCGGGAATTGATAACAAGCTTTCACGAGATGCTGCCAGAAGTAGAAATACTTGAGGTAAATCATGATATTGACCATATCCATATGTTGTTATCAATTCCTCCCAAGATGCGTGTTAGTGATGTGGTGCGTACGTTTAAATCGCATACTGGTCGATTGATGAAGCGCCGATTTGACTACATGCGTAAAGTATATTGGGGAGCAGATGGCATATGGTCCGATGGCTATTTCGTTAGCACAGTGGGTGTCGATGAAGCAATTATCAGACGTTATATCGAACATCAGGGAAAAGAAGATTCTGGACAAGCGCAGCTTGAAATCTGAGCGTAGCGAAGCGTGATACCACGGGCCTTGGCCCGTGGAGATTCACTTTCTGCCTCCGCCTTGGCCAGTGCCGCTTCCGCGGCTTTAATCTCCGCATCGATGGCGGGATTGTTTTCCAGATCAATGGCGGCGGGAAGGGCGGCCTCGTCGGCAGCAAAATCTGCCATCACCGGCTCAAAATCAATGTCCATGTCCAGATCCGGCGTGGTGCCGCCACGGGTCATGATATCTTCTTCAATATCCGGGATGCCGGAGCCGGTGGAAGTTGCGGCATTTGCCGTTGCTGCCGCGCCGGATGAGGAGGCGCCACCGGCGGCGCACTGGTTTAACTCCGCAATCAAGGCGCTGTCGTCGCCCGTGGGTTCTGCGCCGGTTTCTCCCAGTTTTTCAACGATGTCCTTAATGCAATCCGTGGCATGAAAAATAACCGAGATAACCTCCGGTGAAGCGCTGAGCTTACCGTCGCGAATATTATCCATCACATCCTCGGCGGCGTGCGCCACTTTTTCCAGCCGTTCCAGCCCTAAAAACCCGCAAGTGCCTTTAATGGTGTGCATCACGCGAAAGATGTTTCCAACGATATCGGCATTGCTTGGGTCCTGTTCAAGCGTGACAAAATCCGCATCCAGAGACTCAAGCGCCTCGTTGGTTTCGTCCAGAAATTCACGCAAAAGATCGTCCATGCAACCCCCAATCCCCGCAGCTTTGTTCTCTGCCCGTTAAAAATCAAGGAGAGACGGGTTGAAGCTTTCACATGGTGAGATATCCTGCCCCAGCTGTTACACGAACGCCACCGGGTGAGGCATTTTGGCCAGTTTGGTGTGAAAGATGACATGTTTGAGTGCGCTTACCGCTTCACGATCGCGGCTAAGGATGTTATGGTCACCAAAGATGCATGGAAGCGACGATAAAAGGGAAGCATTATGAAAAAATTCACCATTCCATGTGACTTTGGTGGCACAAAAGCACCGTTTGATGTGTATATCGGCAATCCGAAAGCGGGGAATCATCCTTTGCAGAATCAGGCGCACTGGCTTTCCTCCGAGCGGGGGGGGACAATTCCCGGTGAAGTGATGGAGAGTTTTTCTAAATTACTGGCGCTGGCGGAAAAAAATAACGTCTCTTTCGAAGATTTATGTGTGTATGCATTGGAGGCGGCCAATAAGGAAAACGAACCGGCCGCCACGCCGCCGGGTAAGCCAACCTAGCCGTAAATTCCCGATAATCAGGGTGAGTAAGGCTGGCCATTGCTGCCGGCTAAACCATTCGTAAAGCTTCCGCTTGGCGGCGGCGGCGCTTTGCAGTAGACTGTGCCTCTTATGGTGATGCAGCTTTCCGGTTCTGACGATCAATTTGAAGCCAAGCTGGCGGCCAAGCTGGCGGCCAAGCTGGAAACCGGCGCGGAAGTGAACGATGCGGTGGCAAAGATTCTTGCCGATGTGGCGCAGCGCGGGGATGCCGCCGTGCTGGATTATACCGCCCGGTTTGATAAGGCGGAGCATACGGCGCAAACGCTGCGTGTGCCGCCCGAAGCCATGCAGCACGCATGGAATAATCTGCCGGAAAAATTAAAAACAGCACTGGAATTAGCGGCGAAGCGGATTTGGGATTATCACCGTCGGCAGGTGCCCAAAGATGAGCGTTACACCGAAGAAGGAATCACGCTGGGCTGGCGGTGGACGGCGATTGAAACCGCCGGGCTTTATGTGCCGGGGGGCACGGCGGTTTATCCAAGTTCGGTGTTGATGAACGCCATTCCTGCATTGGCGGCCGGGGTCAAAAGGCTGGTGATGTGCAGCCCAACGCCGGGTGGGGAAATGAACCCGATGGTGCTGGCCGCTGCGCATGTGGCCGGGGTCAAAGAAATCTATCAGATTGGTGGTGCGCAGGCAGTTGCAGCAATGGCTTTCGGAACCGAAACAATTCCAAAAGTGGATGTGATCGTGGGGCCGGGCAATGCCTATGTGGCGGCGGCCAAGCGGCAGGTTTATGGGCTGGTGGGCATTGACAGCATTGCCGGGCCCTCGGAAATTTTGGTGATTGCGGATCACACGGCTAACCCGCGCTGGGTGGCGGCGGATCTGCTTTCGCAGGCGGAGCATGATCCCGCGTCACGCAGTGTGCTGGTCACGCCGGATGCCGGGCTGGCCAAAGAGGTGATGCGGCAGGTTGACGAGCTGGTGGAAACGCTTAACCGGGCGGATATTGCCCGCGAAAGCTGGGAAAAAAACGGGCTGGTGGTGCAGTGCCGGGATGTTGAGGATGCGGCAAGAATCAGCAATCTGGTGGCGCCGGAGCATTTGGAGCTGTTTGTGCAAGCGCCGGAAAAATTAGTAGAGCACATCACCCATGCCGGAGCAATTTTTATGGGAAAATGGACGCCGGAAGCTATCGGGGATTATACTGCCGGGCCCAGCCATGTGTTGCCCACGGCGGGCACGCCGCGCTTTGCCAGCGGGCTTTCCGTGTTTGATTTTCTGAAACGTTCCAGCATGATTCAGTGTGAAGAACAAGGCTTTGCCCATCTGGCGGAGGCAACCTACCATCTGGCACATGCGGAAGGGCTGGGGGCGCATGGGCTTTCCGTGGCCGTGCGGTTGGAAGAGAAGGGATAGCGCCGGCCATTGTTAAACCCCATAGCCAGAAAGCGGCGCATGCTTTATGAGTGATTGATATGACCAATCGGCGCATTATTTTCGGCAATCATATGGCCCGGGCGGCGGCGCTTTTTCTGCTGGCGGGGCTGGTGTTTCTGTGCCCGTCCAATGCCCGCGCAAGTGAGCCTTACGCCGTCACCTTAACCAAGCATTTAACATTGCATCAAAGCTATCCGGCGGACGCGGCACTTTACGCCATTGAGGGGGATGTGATCATCCGCCTGCGAATCGAGAAAGATGGTGAGATCAGCGCTTTTTCCTTCGTGCTTGACCCCGGCCATCCGCTCCTGCGGGAATCGGTCATGAAGATGTTGGCCGCCGCCAGCCCGGTGCCTGCCCCACCGGAAACATTATTCGGGAAAGATACGGCGCTGGATTATATGTTTCCCATTGCCTTCCGGATGGAGCTGACGCCGGGCAGCCTGATTGCGATTGATCGTGCTTTTCAGCAGGCGGTGAAAGAAGCATTTGAAGGGAAATAATATCGCCACTGGCGTCGGTCGGCAGGGCGCCGCTATTTCTCCGGCTCACCCAGCCCTAATTTTTCCCACAGCGCGTCCACACGGGCGATGACATCCTCACTCATCTCAATCGGCTGCCCCCATTCGCGGTGAGTTTCATTGCCGGTCTTGGCCGTGGCATCCAGCCCCATTTTGCTGCCAAGCCCCGATTCCGGGGAGGCAAAATCCAGATAATCAATCGGCGTGCGCTCAATGAAGGTGGTGTCGCGCTGCGGGTCCATCTGGGTGGAAATTGCCCAGATCACCTCCTTCCAGTCACGGCAGTTTATGTGATGATCCACCACAATTACAAATTTGGTATACATGAACTGTCGCAGATAGCTCCACACGCCCATCATCACGCGCTTGGCATGGCCGGGATAGGCTTTTTTAATGCTCACCACCGCCACGCGATAGCTGCACCCTTCCGGCGGCAGCCAAAAATCCACAATCTCCGGAAATTGCTGTTGTAGCAGCGGAATGAACACTTCATTGAGCGCCTCACCCAGAATGGAAGGCTCATCCGGCGGCTTGCCGGTATAGGTGCTTAAGTAGATCGGGTCTTTGCGCATGGTGATCGCCGTGCAGGTGAAAACAGGGAACTGCTCCACCTCATTGTAAAATCCGGTATGGTCGCCGTAAGGCCCCTCCGCGCCATAATCCTCCAGACTCACATAGCCTTCCAGCACAATTTCCGCATGGGCGGGCACTTTCAGCGGCACGGTTTTGCAATCCACCAGCTCCACGCGTTTCCCGCGCAGCAAGCCCGCAAATTCATATTCCGAAAGCGTGTCGGGCACGGGCGTCACCGCCGCTAATGTTGTGCCCGGATCCGCCCCGATGACAGCGGCCACGGGCATCTTTAAGCTGTCTCCTGAAAAATCTTCCTGATTTTTCAATGAGACGGGGCTCAGGGCTGGGTCGGCCTGCTGGCCTCCACCCGTTTTATCATTCTCTGCAATCTGACCCCCACCTGAATTTTTATCAAAATTCAGACTCCCCCGTGAAGGGGGAGTTATCCCTGAACTTTGTTCCTGCCAGCGTTTGTGATGCTGCGCCCCGCCACGATGCTTCAGCCAGCGCATCAGCGTGGTGTTTTTACCCGTCACCTGCATGCGGTAAATGCCTAGATTATATTTTTGATCATCTTCTCTGACACCCCCGCCCGATCCGCGTTGCGGCTCTGACTCCCTCATCAAGGGATAATGAAGGGGTTCGGAATGATCACTCCCCACCCGTGGGGGAGTCTGCATCTGTGATGCAGGTGGGGGGGCGTCCGCACTCTTCCCTCTTCCCTCTTCCCTCTTTACTCTTCCCTCCTTGCTTTTGGTTGGCCCCTGTGTCACCACCAACGGCCAGGTGATCAGCGGTGCCGCGTCCCCCGGCCAGTTGGTCTGAATCGGCAGGATGGATAAATCCACATCATCCCCGGTGATCACCACCTCCTGACACGGTACTTTTTTCACCGTTTTCGGCTTCATGGTCAGCATGGTTTTGGCCAGCGGCAGCAGGTCTAAAGCTTCCCGAAAGCGCGTTGGTGGCTCCGGCTGGCGCAGAAAGGCCAGCATTTTTCCCACATCACGCAGCTCTTCCGGCTTGCGGCCAATGGCGGCCGCCACCCGCTCCACCGTGCCGAAAAGGTTGCATAGGACGGGGATGGGTTTTGAGAGACCATAGCTCCCCCCCGGAGGGGGAGCAGACGAAGCCTCGCCAGAGGCTGAGTCGTGGGGGGGCGTTCCATCCCGCGATTGCCCCCCCACCGCATCCTCTCTCAACACTTCGCGTTGGTGAGATTCTGCGACTCCCCCTCCAGGGGGGAGTTTTACAGGCTTTTCAAACAGCAGTGCCGGCCCGCCGGCTTCCAGCACGCGCTTATGAATTTCCGTCATCTCCAGATAGGTCGAAACCGGTTCGCTGATGCGTTTCAGCTCGCCCTGCTTTTCCAGATGCTTCAAAAAATCGCGAAGTGATTCAAACGGTGCGCCCATGCGGCGCTTATAGATGGGTTTGATGCAGGAATCCAGCCCTGGTGATGGTTGCGCCCTGTTGCGCGGCTATGAGTTCTAGCCCTTGTCGCGCCCATTATCCGGCGTGCGGGCATCCACCAGGTTGGAAACGCGCAGGTTAAAATCACGCATCGCTTCGCCCACATCATCCATTTTGCCCATGCGTTTAAGGTCTTTGCCCAGATCTTTCAGCAGGCGCTTTTCCTGCCGCTGCAGGCCATTTTCGGCGTAAAGCTCCTGCAATTCCTGTAATTTTTCTTTGGCGGTTTCCAGCGGTTCCAGATTATTGGAATCGTTCAGATAAATATCCTGATGGCGCAGCGCGTGGCGCGCCTCTCGCAGCGCGTGGCGTGTTTCCCGCAGATTTTCCCGCAGCTCGCGGCGTTCCTGACGCAGCTCCCGGCGATCCGGATCCAGGTATCCCTCCAGCGCGATAGGGCCGCGTAAATCGGCAGAGTCCCGCTTGCTTTCCCGCAATTGCAGCATCAGATCATCGCGTAAATTTTTCAGCCCTTCCAGCGCGTGGCCGGTGCGGTTAAATTCCCGGTTTAGCTCCCAATGCTCATCCGTGCCCCGCTCAAAATCCCTGCGCTCCTGGCGAATTTCCTGCCGGCGTTCTTTATCCTCTGCCGTTGGATGGCGGCGGGAAACGTCATGCCCCTCGGCATGGGTGTTCCGCAGTGCTTCATAAAAAGCGTCCATTTCGGCTTCCAACTCGGCGAAATCTTCTTCAAAGGCCGGCTCATTCCGGCGTAGGCTTTGGCGAAATTCCTCCGCACTTTCCCGCAGCTGGCGGCGTAAATGACGGCGGTCGGTCACGGCTATCTCATCTTCCTCAACTTCCGCATCTGTTTCATCGCGTGATGTTGTTTGCTTGGGTTGGGGCTGGGGGGTCGGCGGCGTATCCGCATCCTGAGCATCCGACTGTTTCTCGTTGCCTCCCAGCGGTTCCGGCCAGTTCAGCCCATGTGTTTCATCGCTTTCCTTGCCGGTTTCATCACGATCAGGCTGCCGCGTCACCGGAAAGCCTTGTGGTTTGGGGAGCACGCTCCTCGTCTTCACCACCGCCACCCCGGCATCTTCCAATGCTGCCAGATTGCTGGGATGGGGAAAATTAAAGCGATGCGGCACGGTTTTCTGCCCGGCTTTGGCCGCCGCCATCACATATTTGGCGTCCTCGCTAATATTGTCCAGCCCTTCGCCCCGGCAGCACGCATCAAAATTAGTTTGCAGTTCGTTTAAGGAGATTTCATCTTGATCCTTAAACAGAATCTGTTTGATGTACGCCGCTGTCTGCGGGTCATCAAATTGTTTCTCCAGCAGTCTCTTTGTTTCGGCCTGGCCGACAAAAGTCAATGTGCCGGCGCCCCACAAGTCACTCTCTCTAAGCGCATCCTTCAGGTTTCCTTTCAGCGCATCAAATGTCGCTTTATCATCAATAATATCAAGCAGTTGCTGCTTGAAGAAAGAAGCCGCCTGCTCCACGGTGATGGTGATCTGTGATGAGTTTTCCTGGGTTGTCATAGGGTTCAGTATGCGCCAAAGAGGTTAAGAAATCCCTAACAAGACTGTGATTTCCTTCATTTTTCAGGAGGCCGATGCAGCCCTGAGCCCGCTCTATACGGTGCGTAGGGCAGAGCGCCACGCCTTTACCCGTGGTTGTTTATGGCAACTCCGGAAGGATTTCCCGGGAACAATTCAAAATGGGGAAGGAAGTAAGCCAGGCTTGAGAGAGAGAAGGAGAGAGGATTGCCGGACTTACTTCCAAACTGTTGCTATCAGCCATTTCCTCTAAAATGGTGACAGAATATCGACGATCTGACTGCCAAGGCGGGGCTGCTGGACATCAGAAATTAAACCTTTGCCGCCGTAAGAAATGCGTGCCTCGGCAATGCGGCTTGAATCTACTTTATTATCCGGGGTGATATCCGGCGTGCGGACGACCCCTTCAATGGTGACCTGGCGCACTTCATGATTCACACGCACTTCCTGACTGCCGTAAATCACCAGATTGCCGTTCGGCAGCACCTGCCGAACAACGGCGGCCACTTCGGTTTCAATCACCTCTTCACGCTCAATCACGCCCTCGCCGGTGTGGCTGGTCTGGCCGGTGATGTCCAGCAGGCTGGAGGGCTGGGTTTCCCCGGAAACAAGGCTGGCCAATTTTCCTTCCAGCCCGAATATGGCCGGTGCGCCCAGGCTATCCTGCCCGTTGCGTTTGCTTTCGGTTTTGTTGTCCAGCTCGGCCTTATCCTGAATTTTGATACTGACCAAAAGAATGTCCCCCACTTCCCGCGCCCGGCGGTCGCCAAAGAAATCCCGTGTATTGGCGTTAAAAAGTGAGCCGGCGGTTTCCGGATAGGAAGCCTTGATGCGCCGCGCCGGCGTGGGCCAGCTCATGGGCTTACGCAGCTCTTCGGGGTTTTCCACCTCTTTCATCGGCGGCACTTCGCCTAAATTGCGCAGGCGATCAACCTGATTCTGCGTGCAGGCACTGGCCAGCAAGAGTGCGGTGAGTGTGAGGCTGATGGATCGTATGTGAGTGAAATGAAGGGTCATGCGTCTTCTCCTATGCGTTTGGAAGATGAGCGTGCAGGTAATGTTTCGGGTATGGAATGAATGAAGGCCTCTTTGTTAATTGCCGGCTTGATGGGTGCGGGTGCGGCCTCTTCGGCAGTGGAAATTTTAGGCTGAGAGATCGACGCGGGTGCGGCCAGAATAGCGGCCGGTGCGCTGGATCCGGCACTTTCCGCAGATTGAATCACCAGATTACCGTCCGCCATCACCGTGGCGGTGACCACGCTGCTGCTGTTAATGTTGCGCACGCGCACCGTATCACCGGCGGCACCATCTTCCAGCACCTGCCCGGTGGTGGAAAGCTCCATGTAAGGATGGCGGAAGGTGACGGTGGCCTGCTGGCCTTTAATCACCAGCCGTGGTGCCTGAACATCGCGGGCGGAAATCAGCCTGTCTTCCTGAATCCGGCGGGCGGCTTCCTTGCCGATCAATTCGCGCATATCCGTGATTTGGCTGCGGCGGATGCGGGATTTGGGGTAGGATTGCCAGCTTAGATCATGCTCGGCAATGATTTCCCCGGGGGCGATATCGCGCACAGGGATGGGCACGTCGATAACTTCCTGAAAACGGCCGGATGCGGTGAAGATGGTTTCCTGCGGTTCCGACCAGATATTGGCCTCAAATCGTCCGTCGCCGGTGATGTTGACGCGCATCAGGCGCAAAGTGCCGTTATGGGTGATGGGCTGGCGGTTGGCATTGGTGTTTACGGCCAGATTTTCCAAATTGATGCGATCAAATTGGCCGGCTTCCTCCCGCTTGATTTCCAGCGCTTCTTTCAGGCGCGTTTCCAGCTCCTGTGCGGGAAAACCATCGGACGCGAAGGAGGAAAGGGGCAGCAACACCACCAGCGCCGCCAGCGCGATTGTCAGCCCGCGCAGCGTGGCTGCAAACGTTGTCTCTTTGCTCATGATCCTCTCCTCTTTTCTCGTCATTATCTTACCTTAGTGTTATCTTAGATTGCTGAGTGCGCTGAGCATCTCATCGGCAGTGCTGATGACCCGTGAATTCAGCTCATAGGCACGCTGCGCGGTGATCAGCTCCGTCAATTCCTTTACCTGATCAACGTTGGATACTTCCAGAAAACGCTGCAGCAGGCTGCCAAAGCCATCATCCCCGGCAAAGCCGGCAATGGGAGCGCCGGAGGCCTCGGTTTCTAAAAAGAGGTTTTCGCCGTCCGCTTCCAGCCCGGATTCATTGATGAAGGTCACCAGATCGATCTGCCCGACATTGGAAAGCTCCGTCTGGCCGTCCAGTTTCACCAGCACTTCACCATTCTGGTTGATGGTCACATCCACCGCACCCTGCGGAACGGTGATGCCGGGGGAAACCTGAAAGCCTTCGCTGGTTACCAGCTCCCCGTCCTGATTCACCTGAAACGCGCCGGCGCGGGTATAGGCCTCGCCATCGGCCAGATTCACCTGAAAATAGCCGGGGCCGTTAATCGCCAGATCGAAAGTGTTGCCGGTTTCCCGGATC
Organism: Alphaproteobacteria bacterium; assembly: GCA_030429725.1. Lineage (GTDB taxonomy): Bacteria > Pseudomonadota > Alphaproteobacteria > Rickettsiales > UBA8987 > JAUIEX01. Next base: position 52,793 of record JAUIEX010000003.1, on the reverse strand, counting down.
GCGCCCTGAAGATTAACGCGGTAAATGCCGGCGGTTTTTACCCCAAGCCCCACCTGCGTACCGGTGGGCACAATCGTGCCGTCCGAGCTGGAGGAAGAGCCGACGCGCAACTGGCTTTGATAAAGCAGGTCATGGAATTCAGCAACCTGACGCTTATAGGCCGTGGTGCTAAGATTAGCGATGTTGTTGGCAATAACATCCACATTCAGCTGCTGTGCCAGCATGCCGGTGGCGGCGATATCTAATGAGCGCATGGGTGACTCCTTGTTGATGAATTAAGGTGGCGAAAAGCCATTACTGGCCTCCTTGCCGTGAAAGAGTGGACATAGAGCGACGTTGCAGCTCATGCATGTCATTCTGAAAACTGGCAAGGGTGGTGACCGAGCGTGAAATTTTAATCATGCGCGTCATTTCCAGCGTGGGATTGACATTGGATTTCTCTAACATGCCCTGCGCAATGCTGACCTCTTCCGGCAAAAGCTGATTAGGTGCTATGGGGGCCGTGAAGAAGCCGTTGCCCAGTTTTTCCAGCTGCTGAGGATCGTCAAAATTAACCACACTTAACCGGCCACGATCTTCCAGCCCACCGGCGGCACTGCGGGCGCGGATGGTGCCGTCTTTCGTGACGATAATGGCTGTGTCACCCTCGCCCAGCGTGATGGGACGCTCGCCCGTGCCGGTGCCTTCGCCCTGAATCGTATAGCCTTCAGCGGTGATCAATGTGCCGTCCGGGCTGACCTGAAAACTGCCCAGGCGGGTGAAGCGCACGCCATTAGGAGAAAGCACTTCAAAAAAACCGTCGCCCTGAATGGCAACATCCAGCGGCCTTCCTGTCACTTTCAGCGGCCCTTGCGCATAATCTTCATAGGTGGCCACATCATTGGCATAGGCCACGTCACGGTTGCGCCCGGCATCGGCCAGATAATCGGTAAACAGCATCCTTCCGGCCTTGTAGCCGGCGGTATCACCGTTAGCGACATTGGTGGCAACCGTGTCCAGATTGCGCATCAGCGCCAACTGGCCGGATAATGCAATGTAACCTGATACTTCCATAATGGCAGCATGCTCCTTATTCTCTCTATGGGCTTAAGAAGCAGTTTGCGTGCCAAAGTTTATTTAGGCATAGATATCAGAGGTATGAAGCAAAATCTCCGTGGTGCTATCCCGGAGGATCTTTCCGGGTTAGCGGCTATTTTTGCCGCATCACCGGCAAAACTCGCTGATGTTCGGTGCGAAGGTGCGGTTGGAATTGCAATTGCATGGGGGGAAGAGTAGGCTGGTTTTTATAACGGCGCTGACGCGAACAGGAGCAGATTACATGGCGGATGAAGAAGAAAATACCGGGCGTGACGAAAAAGAGGTGGATGAGCGCGAGGAAGGCGAAGAGGGTGCCGAGGGTGAAGGCGGCGGAAAATCGAAGAAAAAGCTGCTGCTGATTGTGGTTTTGCTGGTGGTGGTGCTGGGCGGTGCTGCGGCCGGGCTGGTGATTTCCGGCGTGCTGGCACCCAGCGACCATGCGGACGGCGATATTGACCCGCTGCTGGCGCCCAAAACCGTATTTTATGAACTGGATGAATTTCTCACCAATCTGAACGAGCCGGGCAAGAAAATCAGCTTCCTGAAAATGAAGGTGACGCTGGAGCTGCCGAACCTGAAAACGCAATCGGCGGTGGAAAGCAACTTGCCGCGTATTCGTGATGCGTTCCAGATTTACCTGCGGGAGCTGCGCTCCACGGATATTCAGGGTTCTTCCGGGCTGCACCGCTTGCGGGAGGAATTATTGTTGCGGATTAACAAGATTCTTGAAAGCAGCGATGTGGAAGTGAATGATATTCTGTTCCGTGAGATTGTGGTTCAATAGCGCGGGTTCAATTTCGGACAAAGGGCACGGATTGTGGCGGAGGAAGAACTTAAAGAGGCTGAAAAGACCGAGGAAGGCTTAAGCGAAGAAGAGCAGATGGCCGCCATGATGGAGGCCGGCGATGATGCTGAAACGCTGAGTCAGGATGAGATTGACAGCCTGCTTGGCTTTGATTCCTCCGCTTCCATGGCCACCACGGGTATTCAGGCGCTGCTGGAGCGCAGCCAGGAAAATTATGAACGCCTGCCCATGCTGGAGGTGGTGTTTGACCGCTATGTGCGCACACTTTCCACCACGTTGCGGAATTTTACCAACGAAAATGTGGAAGTGAATATTGAATCCATCACCTCGATGCGGTTTGAGGATTATCTCAATTCCGTGCCGCTGCCGGCACTGATGGCCATTTTCCAATGTGTGGAATGGGAAAATTACGGGCTGATTACGATTGACAGCGCCCTGACCTATTCCATGGTGGATATTCTGCTGGGCGGGGGCAAATTAAAGCGCGCCACCCGCGTGGAAGGGCGGCCTTTCACCACCATTGAGCAGGATATGATCCGCTCGCTGGGCAAGCAGATGCTGGAGGAAATGAGCGGTGCCTTTAACCCGTTAACCCCGGCCACCTTCCGGCTGGAGCGGCTGGAAACCAACCCGCGCTTTGCCACCATCACCCGCCCGGCCAACCCGGTGATTCTGATTTCCCTGCGTATTGAGATGGAAGAGCGCGGCGGCAAGGCGGAAATTATGTTCCCTTATGCCACGCTGGAGCCGGTCAAAGAATTGCTGGTGCAGATGTTTGCCGGGGAATCTTTCGGCGGCACGGATATGTCCTGGGAGGAGCATCTGAGTAAGGAAGTCAGCAGCAGCAAGGTTTCCGTCAGCGCCGTGCTTTCGAGAAAAAGGATTACGCTGAAAGATCTGGCCTCGTTTGAAGTGGGCAGCACATTGATGATGAACGACCAGCCCAATGACCCGCTCTCTATCACCTGTAAGGGCATTCACATGATGAAGGGGCATCTGGGCGCGGCGGGCAAGCATCTGGCGGTGCAGGTGGAAGAGGTAAGCGCCAAGGGCGTGAAGAACGGCATCGCCCAATCGCTTTAATCAGGTGACCGGACACGCCGTTTCCTGCATCACTTTCGGCGTTCTATCATCATCCTTCAGAGGATCAAAGACGATCTGCGCGATGGCTACCATTCCTCGCCGGGCAAATCCTGCGGGATGAATTGCTCCAACAATGCCTGCGGATTGACGGGGTCGCTCAAGCGGGTAACGTCAAACAGTACCGTTTCATAGACATTGGCCGCGCCACGCATCTGGTGCCATGCCTGCAATAATTCCGGGGTGATTTGTGTGGCCTGCAGCGCATCATAATTGCCGCCCACCTGCGCAATCAGCGGCGCGGGCTTGCCTTTTTCCTTCGGAAAATATTTGGCGAAATAGGCATTGATGGCGGATGGATTCTTCTTTGCCGGGCGCTGAAAACGGATGCTGCCTTCATGTTTCCGGTAAGGCAGCAGCCAGCCCCAGCCGGCCTCTTTAGCTTCATGGAAGGGTTTTAGCATCAGGATTTTTTGTCCTTGATCCTCGATCGTTCGCCCCTGCATCAGCAGCTCACCAATCTGAATGAACAGCATGTGATGTGGCGCATTCATGGCCACGATGTTAATGCGGTTAGCGCCGGCCTCATCAAACTGCCAGTAACCTTCCAGCGAGGTGTCTACCGTGCCTTTTTCCCAATAATCACCAAACTGCATCACCTGCAGGCAGGATGACAGCAGGAAGCATGCCAGTGCGGCAAGCAGCAACGGGAGGGGTGGGAATGTAAAAAATCTGCGGGGCATTATGCCAGACTAACACAGAAAAAGAGGGAGTTACAGCGCTTCCAGCAATGCGGTGGCCTCATCCAGGCTTCGGCGTGCGGCGCGGATGGCGGCCGGCTCCGTTGCTTTGGAAAGGAGTTTTTCGGCATGTGTTTTGGCCGTTTGCGCGTCAGCTTTAGAGACATCCTTCAGGTCTTTGGCTTCCGTCGCCAGAATCGTGCAGCGATCCCCGGTCACTTCCACCACGCCGCCATTAACGAACAGACGTGTGGGGGCTTTGCCGTTGGTCTCCACCACGTCCACCACACCGTAGCGCAGCGAGCTGATGAGCGGTGCATGCAGATTCAGCACCCCGAAATCCCCTTCCGTGCCGGGCACGGTGACGCTGGCAACCGAAAGGCTGGCCAGCTGCGCTTCCGGGGTGACAATATCAAGCGTGAAATTTTCTGCCATGGGCAATCAGCCTTAAAGTTACGCCGCTTCGGCAGCCATTTTCTTGGCTTTCGCCTCGGCCTCATCCATGCCGCCCACCATATAGAAAGCCGCTTCCGGCAGATGGTCGTATTTCCCTTCACACAGGCCTTTAAAGCCTTTGATGGTATCAGCAAGAGAAACCAGCTTACCCGGCGCGCCGGTGAAAACTTCCGCCACATGGAACGGCTGGGACAGGAAGCGCTGAATTTTCCGCGCGCGTGCCACCAGCTTCTTATCGTCTTCGGAAAGCTCGTCCATCCCCAGAATGGCGATGATATCCTGCAATGATTTATAGGTTTGCAGAATCCGTTGCACTTCACGCGCCACGTTATAATGCTCGTCACCCACCACTTTCGGATCCAGCACGCGGCTGGTGGAATCCAGCGGATCCACGGCCGGATAAATCCCAAGCTCTGCAATGGCGCGGTTGAGCACCGTTGTGGCATCCAGGTGGGCAAAAGACGTTGCCGGGGCCGGGTCTGTCAAATCATCCGCCGGCACGTAAATTGCCTGCACGGAGGTGATGGAACCTTTATTGGTGGAGGTAATCCGCTCCTGCATGGCGCCCATATCGGTGGCAAGCGTAGGCTGATAACCCACGGCGGAAGGAATACGCCCCAGCAGCGCGGACACTTCCGAACCGGCCTGCGTGAAGCGGAACACGTTATCCATGAAGAACAACACGTCCTGCCCTTCCTGATCACGGAAATATTCGGCCATGGTCAGGCCTGTCAGCCCGATTCGCGCGCGCGCGCCCGGAGGCTCGTTCATCTGGCCATAGCACAGTGCCACTTTGGACTTGGACTGGTCTTCCAGATTGATAACGCCGGATTCCATCATTTCATGGTAAAGATCGTTCCCTTCACGGGTACGTTCGCCCACACCGGCGAACACGGAGACGCCACCATGCGCCTTCGCGATATTGTTGATCAGCTCCATAATAAGCACGGTTTTACCCACGCCGGCGCCACCGAACAGGCCGATTTTACCGCCCTTGGCATAAGGCGCCAGCAGGTCGATCACCTTAATACCGGTGACAAGAATTTCAGTTTCCGTGGCCTGTTCCACAAATGACGGTGCATCGGCATGAATTTCCGCTCTTTTCGTGGTTTTAACCGCGCCACGTTCATCAATCGGGTTACCCACCACATCGAAAATGCGGCCTAATGTTTCCGGCCCCACGGGGACGGAAATTTTAGTACCGGTATCCACCACTTCTGCGCCGCGAACCAGCCCTTCCGTGGCGTCCATGGCGATGGTGCGCACCGTGTTATCACCCAGATGCTGTGCCACTTCCAGCACCAGCTCTTTCCCGTTATTCACGGTGGTTAATGCATTGAGAATAGGTGGAATAGTGCCACCGGAAAATTCCACATCCACCACGGCGGAAATCACTTTCTTAATGCGCCCCACCGCGCCTTTGGCAGTTTTAACGGCGGCTTTTTTGGGCGCCGCTTTGGCAGGAGCCTTTTTAGTGGCAGGTTTTTTCGGTGCGGCTTTCGCAGCAGTTTTTGAAGCGGGCTTTTTAGCGGCAGGCATAGAACTCTCCGTGCAATTTCAACTCTTAAGAGCGCGTGGTTTAGCAGGGCTTTACGCAAAGATAAAGCCAAAAAATACCTTGTGACGAATGATGGTGCGGATCAATCAAAGAGTCGGACGCCTTCTTCCGTCACCAGTGCGTCCAGCGTTTCGTCATGAGGCTCTCTGGGCAGCTGCAGCACCTGTTGGCAGGCAAAACCGACACCGATGGTCAGCAGCCCTTTAGGGGAAGCATGTAATTTCCGGATGGTGCGATCATAATAACCACCGCCATAGCCCAGACGATTGCCTTGCCGGTCACAGGCCAGCAGCGGCACAAGCAGGATGGACGGGGCGCAGGTGGGGGCGGTTGGCAATGGCTCCGCCATGCCAAGGCGGGGATGTATTGCCAGCACGTCCCCTTTCTGCCAACGGCGGAACTGCAAAGGCTCGTTCGGGGCGGTGATGGCAGGCAGCGCAATATTATGCCCTTCATCGACCAGTATTTCATGCAGAAATTCCAGGCCAACTTCACCATTAATGGCGCTGTAACTGCCAATAGTAAGCCTGCCATCCTCTTGCGGTAAATGTGCGTAAAGATGGCCGTTGATGGCATGTTCTTTCTCGCGCCGCTCTTGTGCGCCCAGCGCCGCGCGGGTGGCATGCATGCCGGTGCGAAGCTGCTTTTTTTGCTGCGCGATATCCATGGCGGCCTAAGGCATTGCTGCTGAATGCGAAGGCATGTGACAGGCGTGACTAAGCGGCCTTCTTCTTCGCGGCAGGTTTCTTTGCAGCGGGTTTTTTAGTCGCAGGTTTCCGAGGCACACCGACTTTGGCGGCCTGTGAATGTGCCACGGCATGAACATGCACATCGCGCTGTGGGAACGGGATGGAGATGCCCTCCGCATCAAAACGCTCTTTAACCGCTTCATGCGTATCAAAATACACGGCCCAGTAATCGGCCGTTGCCACCCATGGCCGCACCACAAAATTCACGCTGGAATCGCCCAGCTCGGAAACGGCAACGGTGGGCGCGGGGTCTTTCAATACGCGCTTATCTTTCGTCACAATCTCCGTAAGCACCGCCTTCGCTTTTTTGATATCGTCGTCATACCCAATGCCAAACACCATATCCACGCGCCGTGTTTTCTGTGAGGAGTAATTAATGATGGAATTGCCGATCACATTGCCATTTGGCACGATCACGGTTTTATTATCCCCGGTCAGAATGATGGTGTTAAACAGGCTGATTTCTTTCACCGAACCGGAAACGCCGGCGGCTTCCACAAAGTCACCTGTCTTAAACGGGCGGAAGGCAATGATCATCACGCCGGACGCGAAATTTGAGAGAGAGCCCTGCAACGCCAGCCCAATGGCCAGGCCGGCGGCGGCAATCACCGCTGCCAGTGAGGTTGTTTCCACGCCCAGATGACTGATTGCGGCAATCATCACCAGCGCAATCAATACGCCATACACAATATTGCCGACAAAACCCACCAGCATTTCATCCGCTTTGGTGCGGCGCAGCGCCTTGCGCGTTAGCCCGGTGATCAGCTTGGCAATAACTTTACCCACAATGAAAATGGCCAGCGCCACGGCAAGATCCACCGCAAACGCCATCCCCAGATCAATCCAGCTATTGATGTCATCCTGCTTCAGACCAAATGTACTTAAATCCATGCGTAATCTCCTTAAGGCATCAAAAAATTTACCTAAGACATACCCGAATGTTGCTGTGGCGCAAGCGCTATTTTAGCAGAAATTGGTAAACCAGAATCCTTGTTTTATTCTGCACCCGGTCATCCAGCAGCATTAAGTCCGGCACCACGGGAATATCATCCTGCTTGGCCAGTTCCACCACCACCAGCGCGCCATCCTTCAGCCACCCTTCCGAGCGCAAGGATTGCAGCGCTTTTGTTGCCAGATGCTGATGATAAGGCGGGTCTAAAAACACCAAATCCGCCTGCGTTGCCGCCGGGGGAAGATTGGTGGAGTCGCTGCGGATAAACTGGCATTCGGAAAGAAGCCCCAGCGCCTGTGCATTCATCCGCGCCTGCTTCAACACTTCCGGGTTTTTATCAATCAGCACGGCGCGGGAAGCCCCCCGGGAGATTGCCTCCATCGCCAGAATGCCCGTGCCGCAGAAAATATCCAACACCACGCGCCCATCCACGCGGCTGGGATTTTCATCCGGCCGATAATCGTCATGGCCAAGATAGCGCCCATGCTTTAAAATATTGAAGATCATTTCACGGATCATGGAGGAGGTTGGGCGCACGGAGCGATCGTCCCTTGCCGTTACCCGCTTACTCTTCAATTTGCCGCCTGTAATCCGCATATCTATCCTTTTAGACACTGTTTGTTATTCAAATCCTGCCGGAGGCAGGCTTTCATTGGTAGGCGCACCTTTGGTGCGACGAGCCATGGCTGATTTTGCTCAATAACGGCAGAAAATTTCTTGAAAACAGACCCGCTATTCTCTGCAAAATTTTCTTTGTTCTTTAGCAAAATCAATCGCATGGCAGAATATCTCCTAATGTAATAACAGTGTCTAGCTGTCTTTGCAGCCTTTTTACAGTGGTTTTCTCCGCCTCAACCAACTCTCCGGGCGAAAGATTCCCCAGTTTAAAATCACCATAAGATACCCGGATCAGGCGGCTGACCTTCAGCCCAAGATGCTCGCAGATATGCCGAATTTCACGATTTTTACCCTCTTCCAGTACCATTTTCAACCAATGCTGACGGCCGGCGCTGCGCTCTAATCTGGCTTCCAGCGGGGCATAATGCATCGCCTGCTTATCGGCAAGCCGGACGGTTACCCCCTGTTGCAATGCATCCAGTTGCAGCTGTGTCACCGCGCCATGTACCTTCACGCGGTAGGTGCGCTTCAGCCCGTTTTGCGGCTGTTCCAGCGCCCGCTTCAATGCGCCGTCATTGGTCAATAACAGCAGCCCTTCGGTTTCCACATCCAGCCGCCCAACATTCAGCAGGCGGGGCAGTCCTTCCGGCACCAGCGAAAACACCGTTGGCCGCCCTTGCGGATCATGTTCGGTGGTGATTGTGCCGCGCGGTTTATGCAACAGAAAAACCCGCGCCGCTTCCGGTGCTGCCAGCGCCGCGCCATCGACCAGAATCACGTCCTCCGCGCTCACCACGCAGGCCGCGCTGGTTAAGAGTGTGCCATTAACCCGTACGCGCCCGGCTTCAATCCAGCGCTCCGCCTCCCGGCGGGAGCAGAGCCCGGCAGCGGCTATCTTTTTGGCAATGCGCTCCGCGCGCGGGCGGCTATCTTCATGTGATGTCATCACCATCTTGTAGCATAGCCATGGCGCAGTGTTTAGTCTTTAGCGCCCCGCTCGTCTTTCCTTGTGTCAACCTAGCGCTTGGCGGCAACGAAAAAATCCTATAGCTTAAGGCCATGGGGAAAAACGCACCGCTTCATTGTCCTTATGGCTTGCTGCGTCTGGTTGCTGCGCAGCCAAAGCTGCTGGCGCTAAAATTATTCATGGCCGGGGCGCTGCCACTGGCCGCCGCTTACATTGCGCAATATGGTTATGGGCTTCAGCCCTGTATTTTATGTCTTTATCAGCGTGTGCCGTTCTTTATTGTGATGGTGCTTGGATTGCTGGCCTTTTATTTTACCCATCCGGCGCACCATAAGCCGGGATGTTTACGCATTCTGATGGTGCTGGCCGTGCTGGCTTTTCTGGTTAATGCCGCCATCGCCTTTTTCCATGTGGGGGTGGAGCAGCATTGGTGGGCCGGCACGGAAGATTGCGGCGGCACCGGGCTGGCCGCCACGGTGGAAGCCTTGCGGCATCAGATTCTCGGCACGGCTTCCGTGCGTTGTGATGAGCCGGGCTTCTTCTTCCTTGGCATTACCATGGCCGGGTGGAATGTGGTTTATTGCCTGCTTTCCGCCATGGGGTTCATGGCGCTGGAACAGGCACGCAGCGCCATCATCAACGGAACGGAGAAAGGCCATGGCGGAAAAAAATAATGCCGCCGTCAAAGCATCTCTGCCGGGAGATCGCCCGGCGAAGGAGGCCATTGCGCGGATGATCCGGGTGGATCATGCCGGGGAATATGGCGCCAAACGCATCTATGAAGGCCAGTTGGCCGTGCTTAAGGGCAAGGAATGCGCCCCGGTGATTGAACATATGAAGGCGCAGGAGCAAGTGCATCTGGATTATTTTGAGAACCAGCTGACCGCACGCCGCGTGCGCCCCACCATCCTGCACCCGCTGTGGCATGTGGCGGGTTTTGCGCTGGGCGCAGGCACGGCTCTGCTGGGTGAAAAGGCGGCCATGGCCTGCACCGTGGCGGTGGAAGAGGTGATTGACGAGCATTATCAGGAGCAATTAGCCCAACTGCCCGATGAAGAGGCCGCGCTGAAAACCAGCATTGAGCGTTTCCGCCAGGAAGAGCTGGAGCATCGCGATACCGGGCTGGAACATGCGGCCGAGCAGGCCGTGGCCTATCCCCTTCTGACAGCTGCCATCAAGGCCGGAAGCCGTGCGGCCATTTTTCTGGCACAGCGTTTTTAGGGGTTCTTTGTTGCGTGTTCCCGAGAAATCCTGTTGGATTTCTCATAGAGCGGCGTTTCCTCAACAGAACCTAACTTAACTATTTGCAATCTGACCATTTCCCACCCAGAATAGTGGCATGAAGCCACATCAAACGCTGTTGTCAAAAACCGATCTGCTGGATCGTGATCTGTCATGGCTGGCCTTTAACCAGCGTGTGCTGGAAGAGGCGGAGAACCGCAACCATCCGCTGCTGGAGCGGGTGAAATTTCTGTCCATCACCGCGTCCAATCTGGATGAATTTTACATGGTGCGGGTGGCCGGCCTGCTGAGCCGGGTGGAGCGCGACATGGACGAAATCCGTGACTCCGGCTTGCGCCCTTCGGAGCTGCTGGTTGAGATTTACCACCAGACGGCGGAGCAGGTTGCCCGTCAGCATGAATGCTGGCAATCGCTGATGGCGCTGATGGCCGCCGAGGATATCCACTTGCTCCGCGCCGAAGATGCCGCCGCAATCCCCCATCTGGCGGAGTGGATGGAGGATAATTTTACCGAAAATATCTATCCCCAGATCAAGCCTGTGTGGCTGGGTGAAGAGGAAACATTGCCCATCCTTCCCAATTTGCGGATGATCCTTACCCTCACCATCCGGCATCAGGAGGAGGAAAAGCTCAGCCATGTGCTGATTCCTTTGCCGGAATCGCTTCCGCGCTTTCTGCTTGCGCCTAATCTGGAAGGGCAAATCGGAAGCCGCCTGCTGCCGCTGGAAGAAATCATCACCCATTTTGCCACTCGCTCCTTCCCCGGATATCATGTGGTGAAGGCGGGCAGTTTCCGGCTGATCCGCGATGCCAAGCTGGATATTATTGAAGAGGCGGATGATCTGGTCAGCCAGTTTGAAGATGCGCTGCGCAAACGCCAGAAAGCCAGCATTGTCCGGCAGGTAATCAGCGGCGATATTCACCCGGAACTGCTGCAGATTTTGCGGCAGAAAATCACCCTGCCGCTGGAGCGCGTGACGCAAAGCGTGGGCATGCTGGGAATTCGCGATGTGATGGAGCTGGCTTCTTTGCCCTATGACCATCTGAAATTTCCGGCCTACCGCACGCGCTTCCCGGAGCGTATCAATGATTTTGGCGGAGATTGTTTTGCCGCCATCCGCGCCAAGGATATTCTGGTGCATCACCCCTATGAAACCTTTGATGTGGTGGTTCAATATCTGCGGCAGGCCGCACATGATCCGTATGTGACCACCATCAAGCAGACATTATACCGCACCTCGGCCGACTCGCCGATCATACAGGCGCTGGAAGAAGCAGCGCGCGCCGGCAAGGATGTGCTGGCGATTGTGGAGGTGAAGGCGCGTTTCGATGAGGCTTCCAACCTGCAATGGGGAAGGCGGCTGGAACAGGCCGGGGTGAGGGTTGTGTATGGCCTGCCGGGCATTAAAGCCCACCTCAAAGCCTCTCTTGTGACCCGTAAAGTGGGTGGCCGTACCGAGCGTTATGCCCATCTTGGCACCGGCAATTACCACCCAATTTCCGCAAGGATTTTCAGTGATTTATCCTACTTTACCTATGATGCCGGTTTATGTGGGGATATGGAGCAGCTCTTCATTGAGCTTAGCCGTACCGCCCTGCTGCGCGACAGTGATGCCACCCAGCATCTGGCGGATAATTTTGATCATTTCGTGATTGCACCGGCCAATTTACAGCGCACCTTATTGCAGCTTATTGATGAAGAAATTGCCTTTGCGCAATCGGACAAACCGGCGGCCATCTGGCTGAAAATGAATGCGCTGGTGGATCCGGTGCTGATCCGCAAGCTCTATGATGCTTCCCGCGCCGGGGTGGAGATTGATCTGGTGATCCGCGGTATTTGCTGCCTGAAGCCGGGCGTTAAAGGCATGAGCGAAACCATCCGCGTGAAGAGCATTGTTGGGCGCTTTCTGGAGCATGCGCGCATTTTCTGCTTCGGCGGGGGGTTTCCGCTGCCCAGCCGCTATACGAAAGTGTTTATCAGCTCGGCAGACTGGATGCAGCGTAACATGCATCGTCGGGTGGAGCTGATGGTGCCGATCCGTAGTGGCACGGTGCATGAGCAAATTCTCAACCAGATTATGAGCGCAAACCTGAAAGATATGCGCCAAAGCTGGATGCTGCATGGTGACGGCAGCTATGAACGCCTCACCTACACGCCAAGCTCGTTTTGCGCCCATGATTATTTCATGAGCAACCCAAGCCTTTCCGGGCGCGGCTCGGCGCTGGCCATTGCCGAACAGGCGGCGGAAGACCAGAGAAAAAACCCCGCTCATGGTGATTTTGAATATCTGCCCCGCATCCATCTGCCCCGCATCGCGGTGATTGATATTGGCTCAAATTCCGTGCGGCTGGTCATTTATGACGGGTTAAAACGAACCCCGCTGCCGGAGCATAACGAGAAAGTTCTTTGCGGCATGGCGCGTGGCATGCTGACCAGCGGGCGGCTGCACCCGGAAGGTCGCCACACGGCGCTTCAGGCGCTAAAGCGCTTTGCCATCCTGCTTAACACACTGAATGTGCCGAAGATTTTTGCCATTGCCACGGCGGCCGTGCGCGATGCGGAAGATGGCGCTGATTTTGTGACGGAGGTGAAAGCCGTTTGCGGGCTGGAGGTGCGCGTGCTTTCCGGGGAGGAAGAAGCCCGCTATTCCGCTATGGGCGTGGCCTCGGTAGTGCATCAGCCCAGCGGCATTATGATTGATCTTGGCGGCGGCAGCCTTGAGGTGGCACAGATCGCCCCGCCGGAGGAACAGCAGGGTGACGATCTGCCGGCTCCCATCAGTTTTCCCATTGGCCCGCTGCGGCTGGTGGCGGAAAAACAAACACCGGAAGCCTCCATGAAAAGCGCCACGCGTGCCGTGCGGCAGGCGCTGCAATCCATTCCGCTGAAACAGATGATGAATGGCCGGACGCTCTATGCCGTGGGCGGGGCGCTGCGCACCATCGCCAAAATCCACATGCAGCATCACAAACATCCGGTGCAGGTGATTACCCATTATGAAATTACGCCGGAGGCACTGCTGCCAACCTTAGAAAGCCTCATGGCCATGTCGGCTGAGGAAATGGAGGTGCAATTTACCCTCAGCGCCCCACGTGCCCAGACATTAACGCTCTCCGCCATGATTTTCCAACAGGTCATCCTTTTTTCGCAGCCCTCATCCATTGTTTTTTCCACCCATGGCGTGCGGGAAGGGGTGCTGTTTGACCAGCTGCCCGATGAGCAGCGCCTGCAGGATGCGCTGGTGACGGCCGCCACCGATGAAATGGCGCATATTGCGCCGCAACATGGCGGTGGGGAGACGAATCGCTGGGTGCGTCATGGCTTAAGCCTGCATCGCTGGCTCAACCCGCTTTACCCGGAGGAGGCGCCCAATCTGCGCCGCCTTCGCAAAACGGCCTGCATCCTCAGCCGTATTGCCTGGCATAACCACACGGAATATCGCGCGGAAATGGGCTGGCGCTGGGTGATGGACGCCGAATTGCCCGGCATCACCCACCCGGAGCGGGTGTTTGTGGCCACCGCGCTCTACCATCGCTACCGCTCGGCGCAGGATAAGAAATTGATGAAAAGAGCACAAAAATTACTGCCGAAAACCTGGCAGAGAAAAGCCGAACAATTGGGTATTTCCATGCGGCTGGCGCACCAGCTTTCCGGCACGATTCCGGAAATTCTGGAGCAAACCGATCTTGAAGTGGCTGATCAGCAGCTGATTTTAACGTATCCGACAGCGCTGGATATTATGAACAGCTCCATTGTTAAGCGCCTGAATAACATGGCGCAATTTATGGGTTTAACCCCAAAAATTCAGCAAAAATAGCCGCTATTTCTTGCTCCAGACATTCTTGTGAGGCCAAAAGCCGAGGCAGGTTTGTGGCGCCGGAAATTTCCTTTGCCGTGGGTGCGCCGTGATAGGAGGAAATAAAGTGCCTTCCAACCCAAAAACCGCGTGTGCTTAACCCTTTGTTAAGCCCCTGATGCTATACTAAAAGTTGGAGTTTTTATGGCGGATGATCGCAACACAGGGATCGGTTCAACCATCGGCTTTAATGCCGATGATCTTGATCCCGTTGCCGAATGGGATGAATACAGGGCCGCCGCACAGTCGGAGCGCCGCCTGCATCGTTATGCCGGCAATCCGAACGGTGTGCGCACGGTGGGGGCGGCAAGCAAAAGCCGGAATGTTTATGACCGTTTGCTGGATATTCGCAGCCTTGGCTATGCCGAAAGGGGCGAGTTTTTCAGCTGGGATGTGTTTGTTAACGACACGCAGAAGCTGATTGATGACCTTCAGGAATTGCGCCTTAAAATTGGCGATAAAGCCATTACCCCTTCCATTTATCAGATACGGGAATTTTCCGCCGGCGCGCTGGAGTATATTTTCTTTGACCCGAAAGATGGGCTGATTGAATCGGATAATCTGTTGCTGGTGCTGCCCTTTCTTTTCGCCAAGGGGCTTTATCAGGGCGCGATTTCAGGGCGCTATACGGAAATTAATGACGTCAACAAAACCAGTGTGGAATATTTCTATCTTAACGGTCTGGCGCAGGAAGCGGTTGGCCAGTTGCAGGAAAATGGCAGTCCACGGGCGGCGCAAACGCTGAAAAATTATCGCGGTGCGCATATGGAATTCAGCCGTGCCTTGTCCGGCCATCTGCATAAGCAGCTGAGCGCGCAGGGCTTAAGCGGCAAGCAGATTACCTTTCTTGTGGCGCAGCTTGGCTATGAATTTGGTGCAATACTGGACAGCAAGCTGAAGAAAAATATGCTGGGGCACAGTGAGTGGGAACTGGATGCTAATGGTCTTGTTTACGAATCCGGTCTGTTTGGGCGCGGTGATCCGGTCATGAACTTAAACGATGCCAAGAGCATTTCCACCAAATTTTCAGAATTTTTTCCGGAATATGCCCTGAGGCCGGAAATGCAGGAAGAATTGCCGGAAGGGTCTTATTGCTCTCCGCAGCAGGCTTTGGCCAGTGAAAAGCAGAAATTTGTCGATCAGCAGACGCTAAATCAAGAAGGTTCGAAAAAAGATGCAATGAAACGGGGGATTGACCCGGCCATCACCGCCGCAGCAGGTGCCGCTGCGGCAAAGAGCGGTGATGGCAGCAAGGAGGCGCCGGATCAGAAGGCGGCGGATACAGCGAAGCCTGCGAATGGAAAGCCCGCCGAAACACCGCAGGATGCGCCGGCAGCGGATATAAGAAAGGGTGACACGACTGAAACCACATCTGCCAACAAGCCGGAGCTTTCGAAGGTTAGCGTGAATCAAGATGGAAAAGTGATGTCGGGCAAGGATAAGAAAAACCCACCGGAACCAAAGCTGTCATCCGCCGCCGCACAATCGGAGCAAAAGGAGCTTTCGAAGGTTAGCGTGAATGACAAAGGGGAGTTGGTAACGAATGGCGGGGATAAAGCCCCGGAACCCGCGCCATCCCCTGTGGCGAAGGAAAAGCCGCCTGAACCTAAAGCGCCGAAAGAACCGGAAGCCGCAGCGAAAACAAAACCACTGGCGCGCCGGCCGGAGGGTGATAAGGTTGCGCCGCCACCCGTTGCATCAACAAAACCAACGCCACCGCCCGTGACGGGGGATGACCCGAAATTTTCCGATAGCCAGCCGGACGCGCCCCCATCTGCGCCGCCTAAAACAGCACCGGAACCTGCTTCCGCCAATTTGCCGCCGGAGCCGCTCCCCGCTGATGCTGATAGTGCCAATCAGGTGCCGGCGACACACACCAAGCCCAAAGGTGCCGGCAACCCGCTGGGAGAAGTCCTAGCGGGCCGCGATAAAGCCGTTGAAGGAGAAATGAAAGCACCGCGCCCGCAAGCATCGGATGGATTACGTAGTCACATGGATGCAGCCTCAGAAAATGCTGCCGCCAGGATGGAAAAGCGGCGGAAGCCGGAACCTATAATGAAAGAGGGTTATGCTGTGGCGGCGGAAGCGGAAAAAGAGGCTGGTGCGGATCAGGAAATAAATTTACGATAAAGGATGACCATGCCACCCACCAACCCTGCAAGTAACCCTGCCGGTGCTATTGCCGCGCTGCCCTTTAACGGCCTGCTGGAAGATGTGAATGAGCGGCTGCGCAGTTTAGATTCGCAGGCGGAACAATCCACGGTGACGGAGCGGATTGAGGCGGTGCTTTCCGAGCTGGGCATGAGCCGGGAGGATCTGCAGAAGCTGCTGGCGCAGCTATTAGGGCTGGATCAGGAATCGCAGGTGGCGGTGAATGACCTGGGCGATGTGACCGTGGCCGAGGACGCAGACGCGCTGGAAGCCGGGGAATTTGAAACGCTGGATGAAGTGCTGACTCCGCAGGAGCTGCTGGCTTTGCTGCAGGAATTGCACGCGCTTTCCGCCCTGCGTCGCGCCTGGGTGATGCTGAAAGATGAGGAAGAAATTGCCATTGCCGAGCTGATGCAGCTGGATGAAGGCACAAGGCTGGATATAGAGACATTACAAACCGTCGCACTGGATGCATCCGGCGTGGAAACCGCCCGCCAGCCGCTGGGGCAGCATAAGCTGAAATCGCTGTTCACGGGGTTGATTGCCAAGGCGGCGATGCTGAATCTGGGGGCGAAGCTGCGGCAATCCGGCAGCGATGCGCACGGCGCGCTGCAGCCCCACGGGGAAGAATTACTGGGTGAGGAAAATGCTGCCAATGCCGAATTCAGCCAGCGCGGCAATCAGCTTTATGTGGCCGTGCCCGTTAAGGGGCAGGAGCAGGCTCAGGAGCAGAGCAAAAGGCTGGTGAAAGATTTGATCCGGCTGGATTATATGAGTGATATGGCACGTTTAATGCAGGCGGAGCGCACATTGCGCGCGCGGGAAACGATGCAGCGTGCGCAGGCCGCCCAACAGCGCCAGAAAGAGACACCTGCGCAGAATGTTACGCGGCAGGATCAGGAGAAGCGCCAGCGGGATAAGCAGCAGGAACAACAAAAACCGCAACCATCCAAACAGGCTGCCGCCGGAAAACAAACCATCCGGCAGGAGCAGATCACGCCCAAAACCAGTAAATATAACGCCACGGAAATTCAGGAATCGCCCGTTTCACGCTTTTTGAAC
The DNA here is from genome assembly GCA_030429725.1 of Alphaproteobacteria bacterium. Lineage (GTDB taxonomy): Bacteria > Pseudomonadota > Alphaproteobacteria > Rickettsiales > UBA8987 > JAUIEX01. The sequence goes on along the minus strand of JAUIEX010000003.1, from coordinate 35,480 downwards.
CGGCTGATGAAACGCGCGGCGAAATTTGTTGGGGTGGGGCTGGAGCGCCGCAAGCTGACCGATGACGCCAATGAGGGCGTGGCCGGAGTCAGCATGGAGGAGGCGGAGCAAACGCCGGAAGCCCCGAAGAAGGATACGACGGTTGTTAAAAAACAGGAAGTGCAGCAGCGTTCAACTAAACTGAAAAGCACACTGGAACGTCTGGATACGCAAAGCGATCTGAAAAAAGCCCAGAAAGACCGTGCGGAGCAGCTTAAAGAAATGAAAGAAGCGCAGGAAACCAGCACTGTCAGCAAGGCCAAAGCCTCCATGGCACAGGCCAGCCAGTCCGCGCAGAAAATGGAGAATATGGATGCCATCCACGCTGCGGCGGCACAAATGGGCAGCTCCGTTAGCACCGGGCTTTCCCAAACCACGGGGGAGAAGGTTTCCGCCGTGCAAAGCCCGGAAGAGCGCGTGGCCGCAATGAAAGAACGCGCCGCCAAACAGCAGCTGGGTGGGTGAGCGGCTGCCTGACTTAATCAGGAAACATTAGCATAGACATGCTGTACGTCGTCCAGATCTTCCAGCTTGTCGATCAGGTTTGAGAGTTTTTCCAGCCCGTCATCGTCCAGCTCCGCCTCTGTCTCCGGCAGAAAAGCAAGCCTGCCTACTTGCGCGTCACCAAATTTTTCGGCCAGCACATCCCGCACGGCGGAAAAATCATCCGGTGCACAGGTGATGGTGTGCATCTCCTCATCCGTCTCGGCGTTATCCGCCCCGGCTTCCAGTGCCGCTTCGAACATGGCGTCAGCAGAAATTTCCTTGCCGTCTTCGGTCGTCAGCGGATATTGCAGAAAGCCAACCTGGCGGAACATGAAGCCAACACTGCCGGTTTCGCCCAGATTGCCGCCATTTTTATTCAGCGCCGTGCGCACTTCCGAGGCGGTGCGGTTGCGGTTATCCGTCAAACATTCAATCATCAGCGCCACGCCATTGGCGCCAAAACCCTCATAACGCACCTCTTCAAAATTTTCGCCCTCGCTCAGCTCCCCGGAGCCTTTTTTGATGGCGGTATCAATCCGATCCTTCGGCATGGATTGCGCCTTGGCCGCAGAAATGGCCAGCCGCAGACGCGGGTTAAAGGCCGGGTCAGGCTGCCCCATCTTGGCGGCGACGATAATTTCCCGCGCCAGCTTGGTGAACATATTGCCACGTTTTTTATCCTGCGCGCCCTTGCGATGTTTGATATTCGCCCATTTGGAATGTCCGGCCATGGTTACCCCGCCACCGGTTTGGTGAAATTATCCGCATATGTCTTGATAACCGGCGTGCGCTTTTTCGGCTCATAAATTTTATAATTTAGCCCGGCATGCTCGGCATAGCGGATCGCTTCCTCACAGGAATCGAAGGTTAGCCGCACTTGCTGAAGGGTTTCTTCCGTGCCAACCCAGCCCATCAGCAGGTCGTTAAAGCGCTTGGTTTGCTTGTCATATTCCAGCACCCAGCGTTTCGTTTTCGCCTTGCCTGATTGCATCGGGGTTTTTTCCGGTTGATAAATTCGCGCTTGCATGGCTCAGTTTTAGCCAAAAATACCAGTTATGGCAATGCGGAAGCAAAAGCCTGATGGAAAAGCCGGCGCGATGATGGCATAAGCAGAGATATGGTTGCCGTTCTGGAACAAATTTTACGCATGAAGCGCACGCATATTGAGCGCTGCAAAGCTGATGTGCCCCATGCGGCGTTGAAGGAAAAGGCACAGCAGGCCACCCCACCCAAAGGCTTCGCCCGGACGCTGCGCCGCCGTGCGGCGGACGGAGAGGTGGCGGTGATTGCGGAGGTGAAAAAGGCCTCGCCCAGTAAGGGGCTGATCCGGGAAGATTTTGACCCGCTGGCGATTGCAGATTCCTACCAGACCCATGGCGCGGCGTGTCTTTCGGTTCTCACGGATGAGCCGTTTTTTCAGGGCAGGGATGCTTATCTGGAGCAGATTGCCGCCGCAGTTTCGCTGCCCTGCCTGCGCAAGGATTTCATGCTTGATTCCTATCAGGTGACGGAGGCGCGTGCGCTGGGTGCGGATTGCATTTTGCTGATTTTGGCCGCGCTGGAGGATGAGACGGCGGGGTTATTGGAGCGTGCGGCACTTGATCTGGGGATGGATGTGCTGATTGAAGTGCATGATGAGGCCGAAATGCGGCGTGCCCTGACCATGGAAAGCCGCCTGATTGGAATCAATAACCGCAATTTAAAGACGATGGAGGTCAGCCTTGCCACCACGGAGCGGCTGGCGCTGCTGGCGCCGGAAGATGCATTGCTGGTGTGTGAAAGCGGCATCACCACGCGGGAAGATATTGCCCGCGCACGCGCTGCCGGGGCGCAGGCTTTTCTGATTGGAGAACATTTCATGCGGCAGAATGACCCCGGCATGGCTTTGAAGGAGTTGCTTGCATGAGACTTTTCTGCCTGATTCTGAATGTGCTTTGCCTGTTATTTGCCACCGCTTCCGCGCAGGCGGCACGGCAGGAAAAATCCATCGTGACCGTGCTGGCCAGCACCCCGTTGACGACGGTTCTGACCAAGCTGGCGCGTCATTATTCCGCCGAGAAAGATGTTATCATTTCCGTGGTGTTTGAATCTCCCGGAGAAATTGCCGAGGCGATTAATCAGGGCGATCCTTCCGATCTGGTGATCATGGAAGATGATATCATTATGCGCGATTTGAAGCGGCAGGGCGTGATTGATGTGCAAACTCTTTCCGTGTTGGTGGATGACGGGCTGGTCTTTGCCGCTAAGAAACATTCCCTTCTGGATCGGGTGCTCAACCGCGACCAGCCTTTTGCCAGCATGTTGACCGGCATTAACGAAAAAATCCTGTTTATCCTGCCCGACCCGCAAATGACCAGCCTTGGGCGCTACGCTAAAGAAAGTTTGCAACATACCGGGCACTGGGAGGATATTGAGCCTTTTGTGATTATCACGCCTTCGGCGGCCAATGCGGCCTATCTGATCCGCCGTGGCAGCGGCGCGGGCTTTCTTTACCGCAGCCAGCTCCACCGGCAGGATGATCTGGTTTCGCTGATTCAGATTCCGCCGGAACTCCATACGCGGCCAATCTATCAGGCGGCGGTGGTGGCCGGGGATAACATGGCGCCGGCGCGGGATTTTCTACGTTTTCTTCATAGTGAAAAAGCACGCAGCCTTTTCCGGGAGGAAGGGTTCACCTCCTTCCGCAGCCGCCTGCAATAGGTTAATTTAGCCGTAACGGGCATTCATGCTTGACTTTGCAGGGCTTTTCGCGCATCTTCAGCGCCCATTTTAAACCTTAGAAATTCCGTAAAGGGGGTAATGTCTGTGGAAGTACATGTACGTGATAATAACGTCGAACAGGCCATTCGTGTGCTGAAGAAGAAACTTCAGCGCGAGGGTGTCTATCGTGAGATGAAACAACGTCGTTTCTATGAGAAACCGTCTGAAAAACGTGTACGTCAGCAGCAGGAGTCCGTACGCCGCGCGCGTAAGCTGGCTCGCAAGCGCTACGAATAAGCATGCCCTTCCGTGGCACTGTCACGAAGTAGAAAAACCCGCTTTATGCGGGTTTTTTTATGCCGTGCTGCTGCTGATAATGGGCGGTTGAAAATGCGACATAACAAAACAGGTGCTGTTGCTGCTACGATAATTCTGAGATTTTATTTTACGTGATTCGTCTGATCATCTAGGATTAACAGGTTATGCGTTCACTTTATCCTTATTGTATATATGCCGCTATTGTGCCGGTTATCTCAATTTTGCTTACGGGAAAGTTTTACAATTTAGAGTCTGATATCGTTAATTTGATCATACTTGCCTCATTCAGTTTCATCATTTTTACGCTGGCGGCCGGTATTTTTAATCTGAATAAGGCTGCCTGCCGCTTTGCCTGTTTGTGGGGGCTGGCGGTCACAATAATATTGTGGGGATATGCTCCGATTGATATTTTTTTTGATATATCCACAGGTGTTAATATTGGTTACGCCATGCTAATGTTTATGTCGCCGATCTTCGTTTTGCTTGTGATGATTGCTGCCTATTTTGCGGCGCTTAGCAAAGAAATCAGGCGAGAAAATCAGTAGGCAGGTTCTTTTTGCGGTTACGCCGCTTCGATGGCTTCAAGCCCGGCGTGCGGATCAGGCGGCCTGTTTCAGATGCGCCATCTGGCGATAGGAGAGTGCCTCCGCCACATGATCTTCCGTAATTTCCTGTGATGTGGCCAGATCGGCAATGGTGCGCGCCACGCGCAGAATGCGGTTATAGCCGCGCATGGAAAGCCCTAACTTCTCCACCCCCTGCTCCAGCAGCGTCTTTGCCACCCCGTCCATCCGGCAGGAAGCCAAAAGCAGATCCCCTTCCGCCCGTGCATTGCAGGCCGTTTTTGTTTCTGCGTAGCGCTGTTGTTGCAATTGCCGCGCCGCCATCACGCGGGCACGTACCGTGGCGCTATCTTCGCCCGGTTGCAGGCTGGTGATTTCCTGCGGCCTGAGTGCCGGCACTTCAATATGCAGGTCGATCCGATCCAGCAGCGGGCCGGATAATTTTGCCTGATAATCCACCGCGCAGCGCGGCGCACGGCTGCATGCCCGCCCCGGATCATCCAGATAGCCGCAGCGGCAGGGGTTCATGGCGGCAATCAGCTGCACATCGGCGGGATAGGTGATATGCGCCTGCACGCGTGCAATGGAAACTTCCCGGCTTTCCAGCGGCTGGCGCAGGCTATCCAGCACTTGTGCCGGGAATTCCGGCAGCTCATCGAGAAACAATACCCCCTGATGTGCCAGACTGATTTCCCCCGGTTTAGCCTGCCTGCCGCCGCCTGTCATCGCCGGCATAGAGCAGTTATGATGCGGGCTGCGGAACGGGCGCCGGCGCGTCAGCCGCCCCTGTTTTAACTGCCCGGCAATAGAGTGGATCATGCTCAATTCCAGCATTTCCTGCGGTTTGAGTGCCGGCAGAATGCCCGGAAGGCGGCTGGCCAGCATGGATTTCCCCGCACCCGGAGGGCCGCTCATCAGCAGATTATGCCCGCCGGCGGCGGCAATTTCCAGTGCCCGTCTGGCCGTTTGCTGGCCACGAATTTCCGCCATGTCCGGATAATCCGCCGCTTCTTCCTCCAGCACGGGCTGCGGGCGCGCAAGAGGCACATCCCCTTTAAAATGATTGATGATTTCCAGCAGGCTGGCCGGCGCCAGAATCTCCAGATTTTCACCGGCCCATGCGGCCTCCGCACCATTTTCCGCCGGGCAGATCAGCCCCAGATCACGCGCCGAAGCGCCCATGGCCGCCGGCAGCACACCGTTAACATGGCTTAAGCGCCCATCCAGCGCCAGCTCTCCCAGCGCCACCATCCCTTCGCAGGCATCCTGCGGCAGAACGCCGGTTGCCATCAGCAAACCCAGCGCAATCGGAAGGTCAAAATGGCTGCCTTCTTTGAGGATATCCGCCGGGGAAAGATTCACCGTGATGCGATCCGGCGGCAAACCAAGCCCGATGGAAGACAGGGCGGAGCGTACACGCTCCCGGCTTTCCGCCACTGCCTTATCCGGCAGGCCAACAATGGTGAAATGGCTGCCGCCGCCGCTGATCTGCACCTGCACATCCACCAGACGCACGTCAATGCCCTCAAAAGCCACTGTGGCAATGCGTGAAACCATCGGAAATCCTCCCTCTTTGGCCTAGCGCCGCTATCGGAAAATGGCAACGGGTATTTGCGCGGCATCCTTACAGATGACGGTTGTATGCTATGGCGCATTTTTGCTGGCTGGAGCGTATAAAAAGGGCTATAAGCGGCGCATGAAAGCCTCCGTCATCACTTTTCCCGGCTCTAATTGTGACCGTGACATGCGCACGGCGCTGGAAGCTTCCGGCATGGAAGTGCACGCGGTGTGGCATGCGGATTCCGAATTGCCGAAGAGCGATCTTGTGGTGGCACCCGGCGGGTTTTCCTACGGTGATTATCTGCGCTGCGGCGCGGTGGCGGCGCATTCGCCGATCATGCGTGAGGTTAAAGCCCACGCGGAAAAAGGCGGGCTGGTGCTGGGCGTGTGTAACGGGTTTCAGGTGCTGTGTGAAAGCGGGCTGCTGCCCGGCGTGTTGATGCGCAATCGTCAGCTGAAATTTATCTGTAAGGATGTGCATCTGCGCGTGGAAGAAACCGGCAGCGCCTTCACGGCGGGTTATGAAACGGGGCAGGTGATTCGCATTCCGATTGCCCATCATGACGGCAATTATGTGATTGATGAGGCCGGTTTGGCGGCGCTGGAAGATAACCGGCAGGTTGCCTTCCGCTATGTGGATGCAGCCGGCAATGCGGGCGATGCGGCGAACCCGAACGGTTCGGTGGCAAATATTGCCGGAATCGTGAATAAGCAGAAAAATGTGCTGGGCATGATGCCACATCCGGAACGCGCGGCCGATCTTTACACCGGCAATAATGACGGTGCGGCGATGTTTGCCGGGTTGTTGGACGCGCTAAGCGCGGCGTAGCGTCGGGATTTCCGCCCGCGGCGGATTCTTTCTTTGGGTTATTCTCTACTAAGCGGCGCATGCCGTGCGATGGCGCTGCACCTGCTCCAGAAAGCGGTCAAACAGGTAGTGGCTGTCATGCGGGCCGGGGCTGGCTTCCGGGTGACCCTGTACGGAAAAAGCCGGCGCATCCTTTAGCGCGATGCCCTGAATGGTATCGTCAAAAAGCGAGCGATGCGTGACCCGCACATGTTCCGGCAGCCCATCATCAGCAACCACAAAGCCGTGATTCTGGCTGGTGATTTCGACGATCTTCGTATCCAGATCCTGCACCGGATGGTTGGCGCCATGATGCCCCTGCTTCATCTTTTGCGTGGTGCAGCCCGCCGCCAGCGCCAGCATCTGATGCCCCAGACAAATGCCGAACAGCGGGATGCGCTTCTGCAGCAAGGCCTGAATCACCGGAATCGCATATGCCCCGGTGGCGGTCGGATCCCCCGGGCCGTTGGAAAGGAACACGCCATCGGGGTTCAGCGCCAGAATCTCTTCCACAGTGCTGCGCGCCGGCAGCACATGCAGCCTTTTCACCCGCGTGGCAAAATGCCGTAAAATATTCTGCTTCACCCCAAAATCCAGCGCCACAATGGTCAGATCCAGCGCCTGATCGCGGCTTTCCTGCCATAAAGGCTGATGCCATTGATGAGCTTCTTTGGTACTGTTTTCTTCGGCCAGTTCCACCCCGGCCAGTGACGAAGCGGCCGCCGCTTTGGCCTGCAATGCTTTGATCTCCTCTTCAGAGAACGCGCTATCACGATAGGCGATCACCCCGTTCTGCACGCCATTATCCCGCAGATGATGCGTCAGCGCCCGCGTATCCACACCGGAAATGCCCGTTACGTTGCGGGAGGTCAGCCAGCTTTGTAAATTTTCCTGCGCCCGGTGGTTGCTGGCCTGCGTGATGCGCTCCCGCAGGATCAGCCCCTTGGCCGCCACCGCGCCGGATTCCATATCCTCGGCGTTACAGCCCACATTGCCAATATGCGGAAAGGTAAATAAAATCACCTGCCCGGCATAGGAGGGATCGGTTAGAATCTCCTGATAGCCCGTCATTGCCGTGTTGAAACAAAGTTCGCCCAGCGTTTCCCCGGCAGCGCCCACGCCCCAGCCTTCAAAAACGGCACCATCCGCCAGCACCAGCACGGCATTTTTCGGAGCAAACAAGGCTGTGATGTTTGGGGCATTATGGGTTAAGTCGCTCATTTTTCTTTTCAATCCTTCAGGCAAATTGCGCGGAATCTACGCCAAAAGCCCCCGCTTAGTCAACGTGCTTCTTAGACACTGTGATAATTGCACGGCATTGGCCTCTTTCCGTTAACGTTTCTTTAATCTTCCTGTCGTATCATGCGCGCATAACACAAACATAACAATGCCCGGAGGCCACCATGTTCGTTCCCATTGAAGAAGCACTCACCAGCCACGAAAATTCCATTCGCGCCCGCGCAACGGAAGCGCGCCGCGTCTATCATCATGATTCTGACACCATCGTGGCTGAAGAGAGCGACAGCACATTAATTGTGGGCTTATCCGGCAGCCGCCAGCTTCTAACGCACCGGCCGGAACGTATTTCTCAGGATGCAATGCATCAGGCCGTTTTAGCCTATAGCCCCATGCTGGCCAGCTCCAGCTTTGGCAGTTGCGCGGAATAAACCGGCCGCCGGCTAAACCGGCAGCGTCATCACCACCTTCAGGCCGCCCAGCGTTTGGCTGCTTTCCAGCGTAATTTCCCCGCCATGGCTGTGGATGATATCGCGCGCGGCAGTTAAGCCCAGCCCGATACCCTGCTGCACGTCGCCGGCCGGGTCATGCAATTTCTTAAACGGCTCAAAGGCCAGCTCGCGCTTGTCGGGCGGAATGCCGTGCCCATCATCCTCAATCGTTAACACCACCTGCGTGATGTCCCCTGTGACGGTAATCACCACACGCTTGCCATAAAGCAGCGCGTTATCCAGCACATTTCCCACCGCATGGCGCAGTGCCGCCGGGCGGGCATGGATGGCCTGCGTGGTGGTGATATGGCAGGTGATCGTGCCGCTGCGATGCTGATAATCCCGCAGAATACGTTCAAAGAACAGGCTTAGCGGAATTTCCACCGACGGTTCGGCGTGGCGGTTGCGTGTAAAGCTCAGATAGCCTTGCAGCATCTTTTCCATGGAGTCCACTTCCGCCGTTAATTTACGCACCTGCTCCGTCTGCCGCATACCGGAAAGCGCCACCCGCATCTTCTCCAATGGCGCGGTCAGGTCGGAAGAGACATCGGCCAGCATCTCCACCCGGCGGGTCAGCAGGCGCTTGATGCGCTCCCGCATCTGGATGAAGGCAATGGCCGCCTGCCGTACCTCCCGCGCACCCTGCGGAATAAAGCTTGGCAAATCGCGGCCTTTCCCAAATTCATCCGCCGCCCGCGCCAGCCGCACGATGGAACGTATCTGCCCGCGCAGAAACAGCAGCGACACCAGCGAAAGCACCGTGGCCGTGCCCACCAGCCACAAAATAAAAATATAGGTGGTGGGGTTGGCCAGCCGCTTTTCAGGAATGCGGAAATCAAAGCGGTGAGTTTCCGTCGCCAGAATCAGGCGCAGATAATTATCCTCCGCATGAAGCAGCCGGAAAGGCACCGGCAGGCCTTGCGATAAGGCCTCAATCAGCATCGGATGTTCATCATCCCCTTCCGCATGCGGGCAGATGCCCTGTTTTTCCAGGCAGCGTGTGAAAATATCCGGCGTGGTATTGTTATTTTGTTTCGGAAGCGGAACAACAGCCATTTGCAGATTCAGATAGCGGTTGGCAATTTCCTGCGCCTCTTCCGTCACCTTGCCCTGCTCATAAAGCTGCACCACGGCGGCAATTTCTCCGGAAAGTGAGGCGGAAAGATTGCGGCGCATGCTTTCCCAATGCCGCTCATAAAACACATAGACCGCCACCAGCTGCACCACCAGCATCGGCAGGATGATCATCAGCAGAAAGCGCCCATAGAGCGATTTTGGTAACAGGCTATAGCGGTTGAATTTCATGCGGCGCCTCCCGCAACGTCAGGCAGTGCCCCACCATTGGCTGCAAAAAGATCAACGCTCCCCATAGCACATTATCCGCGCTATTTCCCTTCCATGATGCGATCCACCAACTGTTGAACCGTTGGAATAAACCCATCTTTATAGAAAGGGTCGCTGGCAAAGCGGAAGGCATTATGCCCGGCAAACATCAGCTGATGCTCCAGCGGGTCGCCGCGCCCGGTATTATAATGCACGATATCCTGAAGCGCCTTTTGAATGCAGAAGCTGCGCGGATCCGCCTTTTTGCCGGTGTTGTAATCGTCATGATCCTTCCAGTTTGAAAAACGGCAATGGCTCAAACACCCCATGCAGTTAATCTGATCCAGCAGAATCTCATCCGCCTTTTCCGGCGTTACGAACATTAAGGTATTATCCGGCGTTTTCATGGGCAGCGTATATCCCTCCGCCTGCCATGCCGATACCCGCGCCAAATCATCCGGTTCAACATAAACCGGCCGCCCGCGCGGCGGCAGCGGCAAGGGTTCCGCCATCAGATTTTCCGGCTCTCTGGCATAGGGAATCTGGCGGTCTTCCCGGCCTTTAAGTTCTTTGATAAAGGCATTATCCACCGCCGAGGAATAAAAACCTGTCGGGCTGAAGCGGTTTAGGTACACATCCCCTTCTTTGAGGGTTAACAAGCGGCGCTTCCATTTCTCCGGCACTTCGCTTTCCTGCGTTACAATCGGGCGTGTGCCGAACTGGAACGAGACCGGGCCAATTTCCGGGTTGTCCAGCCAGTGCGCCCATTCACCCAAATTCCAGACCCCGCCGGCCATGATAATCGGCGTGTCATAGAGCCCCACCTCATTCATAAAGCGCCGCAGCTCCACCACCCGTGGATAAGGATCTTCCGGCCGCGTTGGATCTTCGGAGTTGGAAAGCCCGTTATGGCCACCGGCCAACCACGGATCTTCATACACCACGCCGCCCAGAAGCTCCGCCGTTTTGGCATAGGCACGCTTCCACAGCGCCCGGAAAGCGCGCATGGAAGAAACAATGGGGTAGTAATAAATATTATATTTTTCGGCAATTTCACCCAGACGGTAAGGCATGCCGGCACCGCAGGTAACACCGTGCACCAGCCCTTTTGCGCCTTCCATAATGCCTTCCAGAATGCGTTCCGCGCCGCCCATTTCCCACAAAATATTCATGTGAATGCGGCCTTTGCCGTTGGACATTTCATGTGCAATCTGCGCCTGCTCAATGCCGCCTTTAATGCCAAACGCCACCAGCTCTTCATGGCGCTCCCGGCGGGTGCTGCCCTGATAAACCTGCGGCATCGGCTGGCCATTTTCGTCGTAAGTATCGGCATTCACCCCGGAAAATGTTCCCACACAACCGGCCGCCGCCATGGCGCCGGCACTTTTCCCGGTGGAAACCGCCACGCCCTTGCCACCTTCAACAATCGGCAGAGTTTCCACACCCCCAATCACTACTGGATTCAGATTTTTCATCGCTCATGCCTCATATGCATCTTTTTAATCTTGTTGGTGAGTATAAACTTTTTGCTTTTGCGCACAATGTTAAACCTGCCGTTTCGCATGTTTTTTTGCCCAGCAGGCTGCCAGCCTTCCGCTCCGTGCCGCCGCTTCCAATGTTGCCGGCAATGCGCTCTGCACATAATCCCCGGCCAGACGGACATTATGAAGCCTCGTTGCCGCTGCCGGGCGCAGTGCCAAGGCCGCTTCCGTTGCGCTGAAAGTGGCGCGTTTTTCCGTGATAATCCGATGCGTGGGCGGTGTTATGCTGTTAGCTATGCCGAAAGCCCGCCGCACGGCCTGCCAGCAGATTTCCGCCTGTTGTATGCGGTGCCGGGCGGCCAGTTCCCCGGCGGCGGAGCTTGTTGTGCTGGCAATCCATCCCCGGCGGAACACCCATTCCACCCCATCATCATTCACCAGCCCCGTCACCGGCGGCAGCGCGGCGATGGCGGCTGCGTCCAGCACCGCACGTAAATCAAAATGCCCATTCACGATGGAATGATGCATCGGCGCGGGCGGCACGGCTTCCGGCAGCAGCCGGTGTGCCTGCCCCCACGGCACGGCAAGAATCACCTGATCACCTTGCTCTATATTTATTGTTTCGTTTCCAAAACAAATCTGCCGAAGCTGGTTTTTCTGCCAGTTCAGTGCCGTCACGCGGGCATGAATCCGCCGCACGCCCTGCTGGTCACATGCGTGGATCAAAGGCGCAATCAAGACCTCTCCCCAGCCATGCCTGGGCACATATGCCACCGCCGATTTCAGCAGTAACTGCCGCAGCACCGCCTGATACATGCCGGCACTGGCGGCCTCCGGTGGCGTATTTAAGACACTTCGCGCCAGCATGAGATGCAGGGCGCGGTTTGGCCAGTCTTTTACCATCTCCGCCACGGTTATGGGTGCATTCTTCCTGCGGCAAAGATCATAGCCTATCTGCCATATCTGCCGCCAGCCCGACAGGCTCCCGCCCGGAAGATGGCCGCGCAGCAGATGCCATCGCCCGGTTTTTTGCTGCCCGATGCGCCCGGTTGCCGCGTCCAGCAGCGGGATAGCCGTTAGCCGGTAACAATCCGGCAATGTTCCCAGCCGTTGCAGCAGCGCCATCATGGTTGTGTTTGCCTGCATCACCAGGTGGTTGCCATTATCAATTTCGCCGAGTTGTGCCTGTGCCAGCGTGCGGCAGCGCCCGCCCGGCTGTGGGCTGGCTTCATAGAGCGTGACGGCCAGCCCGGCGCGGCCGGCTTCCCACGCGGCGGTTAATCCCGCCAATCCTCCGCCGATAACATGCAACATCACTTGGACTTACGCGCTTTTTACGTTAATTTCCAGCCATGCCAAGCTTTACCGATCATCGCCCGTCACCATACACCACCCGGCAGATATATGCTATTGTGGCCGATATCCCGGCCTATCCGGAGTTTTTGCCTTGGGTTGGCGGTGCGCGGGTGAAGCAGATTGACGCGCAGACGCAGGAGGGCGAGCTGCTGGTGCGGTTTAAAAATTTTTCCTATAAATATGTTTCCACCATCACGTTGCATCCACCGGAAGGTGAAGAAGATGAATGCGCCATTGAGGTGGAAATGAAGGAAGGGCCGTTCCGCCATCTGACCACCCACTGGCGCTTTGTGCCCTGTGTGCCGAAATCATCCGGCAAATATGCCGGCGGTGAAGAGCAACGCACCATGATTCATTTTGCGATCGATTTTCGCTTCAAATCCGCCATGATGGAAAAGCTTGTTGGGGGGATGTTTGGTCGCGCGGTGGAAAAGATGGCCAAAGCGTTTCAGGAACGCGCCGATGCGCTGCATGGGCACAAAAAATGATGAATTATGAGGCACTCAAGGAAGAATTGGCCGCCACGTTCCGCGCCATGGCGCAGGATGACGGGGTGGAGCTGCGCTTTCCGCTGGCGCTTTCGGCGGATCGGGCGCGGGCGGAAATCACCGCTTCGGATCAAATTTCCGTGACCCTGTCGCCGGCACTGACCGCCGCCACACTCACGCGGTTGCGCGGGGAGCTGGATCGCATGGCGCTCCATCACCGCTGGCGCAACCTGCCGCCCGTCACCGCGCGTGAGCGGACGGAGCGTGCTACCCTCACCCTGCTGGAGCAGACAAGGCGGGAAATTCTTGGCGCACAGCGTATGCGCGGCACCGCGCAGAATCTGCTGCAACATTGGGGGGAAGAATTGCGCCTGCGCGGCTATCACCGCGCCGAAGCGGTGGGTGAAATGCCCGCACAGGAGGTTTTGCGGCTGCTGGTTATCAAGCACATGCTGGGCATTGCGCCTGAAGAGGCCGCAATGGCGCTGGACACGGTTGGCAGGGTGATGGAGGCACAGCTGAAGAAGGAGCTTGTTGCCTTGTCGGGTCTGCTGGATGACCCGGTCGCGTATCAAGCCGCCATTACGCGCATGCTGCGCAAGCTGGCCGGGGCGGAGCAGTCGGAAAATGCCGGTGATGAAAGCATGATGGACGCCACCCCGCAAGCTGCCGAGGATAGCCCGCAGGAGATAACGGAGGATGTGGAGCAGAGCGACCAAAGCAGCATAGATGCGAGTGGGGAAGAGCAGGCCGACCGCTCACAGGAGGATGCCGCCCCCCTGCCCGGTGCGGAGATGGGCGAGGCACTGCCGGATGAGGCGGAATCCCCCGCTGCGCCGGATGATCATGCCGAAGAAGGCGCCCACACCACCCTCATTTACCGCGCCTATACCACAAAATTTGATCAAATTTTGCATGCCACCGAGCTGGCCGATGCTGAAGAACTCCGCCAGCTTCGCACGCAGCTTGATGGCAGGCTGAATCAGCTGCGGGATATTACCGGGCGGCTGGCCTCAAAGCTTCAGCGCCTGCTTCAGGCCCAGCAATTGCGGAGCTGGAAATTTCAGCAGGAATCCGGCCTGCTTGACCCTGCCGCCCTTGCCCGGCTGATTACCGATCCCGCCTATCCCACGCCCTACCGTTTTGAACAGCAGGCTCCGTATAAAGACACCGTGGTGACATTGCTGCTGGATAATTCCGGCTCCATGCGTGGCCGGCCGATTATGATGACCGCGCTCTGCACCGATATCCTCACCCGCACGCTGGAACGCTGCGGGGTGAAAGTGGAGGTGCTTGGCTTCACCACCGCAGCGTGGAAGGGAGGGGAAAGCCGCAAAGCCTGGGTGAATGCGGGAAGCCCGCCCATGCCGGGGCGCTTGAATGACCTGATGCATATTATCTATAAATCCGCCGATACGCCTTATCGCCGGGCGCGCAACCATTTCGGGCTGATGCTGAAAGAAGGGCTGCTGAAGGAAAATATTGACGGAGAAGCCATCCTCTGGGCGGAGCAGCGTTTGCAGAAAAGAGCCGAAGAGCGCAAAATTCTCATGGTTATTTCCGACGGCGCGCCGGTGGATGACAGCACCCTCTCCGCCAACCCGCCCGCCTTTTTAGATCAGCATCTGACAAGGGTCATTTCGTATCTGGAACAATCCAAAAGGGTGGAGCTGATGGCCATTGGCATTGGGCATGATGTCACCCGCTATTACCCGCATTCCACCACTATCCCCTCGGTGGAAAAGCTGGCCGAAACCATGATTGACCAGCTGCTGCCACTCTTCGCGGGCATGTGAGGCTTTGGCCAGACCGCGCTTGCGCGGCCTGCGCGGCGCTGATAAGCCATTTGCTATGAAACCACGTTATTCGGAAAGCTCCAATGCCATGCTGATGCCTTATGCGACCTTTCCGGAGGAAAGCAAAGGCCGCCTGCATAAGGAGCCGGAATCGCCCGGGCGCAGCGCCTTTCAGCGGGATCGTGATCGTATTATCCATGCCACGGCCTTCCGCCGGCTGGAATATAAAACACAGGTCTTCGTCTATCATGAGGGCGATCATTACCGAAACCGCCTGACGCACAGTTTGGAGGTGGCACAGCTGGCACGCTCCACCGCGCGGGTGCTGAAATTAGAGGAAGACCTGGCCGAGGCCACCGCGCTGGCGCATGATCTGGGGCATCCGCCCTTTGGCCATGCCGGGGAAGACGCGCTGGATGCATGCATGAAAGCCCATGGCGGGTTTGATCATAATGCCCAGTCACTGGCCATTCTCACCCATCTGGAACAAAAATACGCCGCCTTTAACGGCCTGAATCTTAGCTGGGAGGCTTTGGAAGGTATTGTTAAACATAACGGGCCTTTGCTCCCTTCCGCGCAGCCCCTTCCTAAAACCATCACCGATTATAACCGGCAGCACGATCTGGCCTTAAATGGCTGGCCGGGGTTGGAAGCGCAACTGGCCGCCCTGTGCGATGATATTGCGTATAATAACCACGACATTGAGGACGGCTTACGCGCCGGATTGTTGCGGTTTGAGGATGTGCTGGCGCTGCCTCTTGTGGGGGAAACCTACCGCAGCGTGATGCAGTCCTACCCTGATATTCCACAAGGAAGATTGATTTATGAAGCGCGGCGACGGATCATTCACGCGATGATTTCTGACATGGTGGCCACCACGAGCATGCTGCTGAGTGACCATGCACCGCACCACGCAGAGGAAGTGCGCAACCATGGGCAGGCGCTGGTGCAGTTCAGTGAAAAAATGACCGGGCATCTGGAAAATATACGTCAATATCTCCGGCGGGAAATGTACCGTCACTATAAAGTAAACCGCATGACCAGCAAGGCACGGCGTATCGTAACCGACTTGTTCCAGCTTTTTGTTTCGGAGCCGGAATGTTTGCCAAAAGAATGGAATGTTGCCTATCACCACAGGGAAGATATGGCCTCCCGCGCCGTGGTCATTGCGAATTATCTGGCGGGGATGACCGATCGCTTCGCCATTGAGGAACATCGCCGCCTGTTTGATACCTCATACCGCCTGATTGGCCAGTAGTGCCTGTTTTACAGGTTTTTCTCCCGTTAATTCGTGCTATATCGGGCAGATGAATTCTGCATCCTTTCCGCTGCGCCTTGGGCTGAATATTGACCATGTGGCCACTGTCCGTAATGCCCGGGGTGGCATCCATCCCGATCCGGTACGTGCCGCCCTGCTGGGGCAAAAAGCCGGGGTGGATGGCATCACCGCGCACCTGCGGGAAGACCGTCGCCATATCCGTGACAGTGAAATTTTTCGCCTGAAGACGGAGGTGGATCTGCCGTTGAATCTGGAAATGGCCGCCACCGATGAAATGCTGGCTATTGCCCTGCGTGCCAAGCCCAACGCGTGTTGTATTGTGCCGGAAAAACGGCAGGAAGTGACCACGGAAGGGGGGCTGAATGTGGTTGCCTCGGAAGATCAGCTGAAGCGGTTCATTGTTCCGCTGAAGGAAAAGGGCATTCGCGTTTCCTTGTTTGTGGATGCGGATTTGGCACAAATTGATGCCGCCGCACGGCTGCATGCTGATATTATTGAGCTGCATACCGGCAGCTATGTGCATGCGGAGGGCGTGGCGCGGGAAGATCAGCTGCGCACCCTTATCGCAGCAACCGAACATGCCGCCGGCCTTGGGCTGGAGGTGCATGCCGGGCACGGGCTGACCTATGATACCGTGGCGCCCATTGCCGCCATTGCGCAAATTGTGGAGCTGAATATCGGCCATTTTCTCATTGGGGAAGCCATCTATGTTGGGCTGGAAAAGGCCATTGCGGAAATGCAGCGGCTGATGCGCCGCGCCCGTGAAAGCAAAATGCCGGATATTCGTTTATGAGCGCCATTATCGGTATCGGCACGGATATCGTTGAGGTGCCGCGCATTGCAGCCTTGCTGAAAAAGCAGAAAGCACGTTTTGTGGCGCGCATCCTGCATCCGCAGGAATTGCCGCTGCCGCCCTTCAGTGAAGAAAAACAAGCGGCGCTGCTGGCCAAGCGCTTCGCCGTCAAAGAAGCCTTCGCCAAAGCCATCGGCACGGGCATCGGCGCGGAATGCAGTTTTCAGGATCTCATTGTGACCCACGATAAAGCCGGCCGGCCGCTGATCCATTGTTCGGACGCGCTGGCGGCAAGGCTCAAACTTCAGTACGGTAATGTGCGCTTTCACTGCACCATTGCCGATACGGCCAATCATGCCACCGCCACCGTGGTGGCCGAGCGTTTGACCCAGGAGTAAGCTGACTCAGCTTGCCTGAGATATTAACGATGACGCCACCAGAAATTTTCATTGATGGAATAAATCGGCTCATAATGCGCGATGCGGCGGTGGGAGGTCACCTGCTTAATCTGGTTATCCAGAATGTAAATTTCATCACCGTCATAGACCGCCAGCACGGAATGATGGATGCCAAGATTGTGATCCATCAGCACCACAATCCGCATCTCATTCTGATTCCAGCCCAGTGCTTTCAGGGCTTTATATTTACTGATGGCATAATCCTCACAATCGCCGTTTTTAATGTGAAATTCATAGGGGGTTGACCAATAATCCGGCAGCCCCCAATTGACCGCGTCCTGCACATAGCGCACCCGGTTGAACAGGCTGTTGACCTCCTGAAGCTGGCTGGCGCGCGGCAGGGAACGCATGGCGTTCAGGCTTTGATTCCAGCGCCGCAACGCGCAGCTTTTAGTGCCCTGACATTGTGGAAAGGCATCAATCTCACCTTCATAACGATCCAGCATTTCCGTCCATTTGTTGAAGGAGCGCAGCTGACGGGAGCGCCGCTCACGCGAGCCGAAAAGCTCGCTGGCCTGCGCCTGCATCTGCGGCGAATACGGCACAGGCAGCGGCGTGAAATAAACCATCGCCCACGCCGTGCAAAGCAAGATGATAGAAGCGGCTTGTCCAAGGAAAGGCTTGCTTGTATGGTTTAACGCAGGGGGCATGATTCCAAGATGGCAGAAAACCAAATGAAAGCCAAGGATGTGCAGACGGATAGCACTGATGACAGTATGGATGAGGCGATAAAAGGGCGCGAAAGCCGCGTGCAGGTGGCGCGAGTGTTGCGTAAAGGTAGCTATCTTGCGCTGACATTGCTGATGCTGGCTTGTATCGGCATGGCGCTGGCGCTGCGTCTGGCCAATGATAATTTTGACCGGGAAATGGGCGCATGGGAAGTGCGGTTGAATCTGCTGGCGGATGCCAGAGCGGATAGTGTGCGCCGTTGGGTGAAGTCACAAAAGGATGAGCTTGAGGCCATTGCGGAGAATATGTCTTTGCGGCTTTATGTAACGGAACTTAATTTTAATCGCCTAGACCCTGACCGGCTGGAAGATGAGCCGGTGGAAACACAATTTTTGCAAACATTGATCAGCGTTGCCGCTGAGCGTTCGGGCTTTAAAAGTGGTGACCTTCAGCCCGCCATTCGTGCCAATGTGGCGCAGGGCGGCAATACGGGAATTATCCTGCTGGATCGTACCAATCGCGTGGTGGTGGCCACGGAAGGTGCGCCGTTGATCAGTGCTCGCTTACGGCAGTTTCTGTTAGAAAGCCCAAAGGCGCAGCCCGCCATGCTGGATGTGTTCCCGGATGCGGACGGCAAGCCCGTGATGGCGTTTTTAGTGCCGGTTTTTGCCATTCAGGGGGAGGCCATTGCCAGCCAGCAGATGGGCGTGGTGCTGGGGGTGAAGCGTGTGGCGCAGGAACTTTATCCGTTACTCAGCCAGCCGCCGCAGCTTTCCGACACGCTGGAAACATTATTGCTGCGCGAAAAGCAGGGGGTGGTGGAATATATCTCCCCGCTGAAGGATGATATTGCGCCATTTTCACTGAAACTGAACATTGATCGCCCCTCTTATACGGCGCAGCACGCACTTTCCAACCCGGGAAGTTTTGGGGTGCGGTTTGACTATGACGGGCAAAAAGTGCTGATGACCAGTCGCAGGATCGAAGGGACGGACTGGGTGCTGGTGCATAAAATTGGCTATGAGGAGGCGCTGGGCGCTGCCGAGACGCGCCGCGTGACATGGATGGCGCTTTCGGTGAGTGTGATTCTGGCGCTGCTGGCGCTGCTGCTGGCGGCGTGGCGTTATGGCGCATCGGTGCGTGCGGAACAGCAGGCGGAGCGTTTCCGCGCACTGGCCAAACGCTATGGCGCACAGCAGAAATTACTGGAGCTGGTGGCGGAGCATGACCCGGATGCCATGTTGATGGTGAGCGCCGAAGGGCAGGTGACATTTGCGAATAAAACCGCCGCACTTAACGCCAATATGAAACCGGGAACCCTGCGCGGCAAGCATCTGCGGGATGTTTTCGGCGCAGCACGCGCCCAGCCTTATCTGGAGGCGCTGGAAGACCTCATTCATGATAATCGCAGCCTCACACGCCTGCAGCAGCGGGTTGATGCGGCCGGCCACGCCCATGTGAGTCAGGTGAAATATCTACCGTTAGCGGAGCTTCCGGAGGAAGATGGTGCGCATGGGCGCGGCATGCTGATTGTGGAGCAGGATATTACCAATGCCATGGATGAACGCCAGCGGCGGGAGCGTCTGCTGCGTGATCTGGTGGCGTCACTGGTGGCGTTGATTGATAAGCGTGATCCTTATTCCGCGCAGCATTCGGCGAAGGTGTCCTTTCTGGCGGAACAGATTGCCGAGCAGCTGGATATGGATAGCGCGCTGGTGGAAACCGCCGCCATCGCCGGCAAGTTGATGAATCTGGGTAAAATGCTGCTGCCGGTGGAACTTTTGACCAAAAAAGGCAAGCTCACCAAGAAGGAACGTGATCAGATTCAGGAAGCGCTTTCCGCCGGGGCGGATCTGATTGAGGAGCTGGAATTTGACGGGCCGGTGGTGAACACCATCCGTCAGGCACGGGAGGCATGGGACGGCAGCGGCCCGCTGGGTATTTCCGGGGATAACATCCTGCCCACGGCGCGCGTGGTCACACTGGCCAATGATTACATCGCCATGACGAGCGACCGCGCCCATCGTCAGGGCATGAACCGCGAGGATGTGCTGAAATTACTGATGGAGCAGATCGGCAAGCGCTATCAGCGTAAAACCGTCGTCGCGCTGCTGAGCTATCTGGATCATCAGGGTGACGAGCTGAACTTCCTGAGTGATGATTCTTGAATTCTTAAAAACCCGGTAATGAAGTCCCGGGTTCTCCGCCGTGATTTATTCGGCTGTGATGTTTTAAACCACGTTCTTTAACCTGGCTTGCTTCCAGTTCAATCATGCCTTCAAAAATTTTAGCCATCCGCCATGTATTTGGAAATGCTTGCATCATAACCTGATCAGGCTCGTTTGCCCCATTTTCCTCAAGATAATCTCTCACTGCCAAAATATCGACAAGTAGCTCCATCGCCTCAACCTTATTGAATCGATTTTGTAACTTGAATTTAGCAATGGTGAGAACACCCATAAGCTTATTCAGTTGTTTAAAAATTCCCGTAGAGTAATCTTCTGGAGAAAACATATTCTGAATTTCTTCTTTAAGCACCTCTCTTTGCTGATCAATCGAAATTTTATGACTGCCTGCGGCATTGGTACGAAATGAAATAGAATCCTGTAAAAGCCGATAAGCATCACCATTCATATTCGTGGTAATGGCTTCAAGCTCCTTCTTTGCCGCTTTCATCCATTCTTTCCAGTTATCAAAGCCATCAAAATGATGCGCCAGATAATGCCGAACTTCCTCCAGAATAGTGGCCTGCAGAAATTGCTGATTGGCCGTATTATCCGTTTTTAATGTTTCAATGGAAAATCCAATTTCTCTGTCCAGAGTATTGGAATAACCCGAAGTACGAGAGGGTGCCGTTATACGAAATCTTTTCAGATCCGTTTCATTAAGCATAATTTGATAGCTTTCCGGTAATTTTTCTAAGGCATCTCTTAAGTTTGCAACAGCCACCGAAGGTGATATTGCGGAGCTACTCCCATTACCGTAGAAAAAAGAAAATGGTTTTTCCACAGCATTATTATCAACAATAATTTCAAATCTGCCATAGGATCGGTTTTCTTTTCCAGAGTCTTTACCAACACGCAACATTCAGCTACTCCTCTTCTTATGAGATTTTATAGGTTGAAACTTAATTATCTATTAACAGTAGCCGTGGCATTGCTGGCATTTTCTGCGGCAGCGCAGCAGCGTGTTGTGCCGGAAAGCCGGCCGCAGGTTATGCTTTCCTACGCGCCGCTGGTGCAGCGCACGGCGCCGGCCGTGGTCAATATTTACACCAGCAAGAAGGTGCAGGTTAAAACCTCGCCTTTTCTTTCCGACCCCATCTTTAACCGCTTTTTCGGTGGGTCATCCCTGCTGGATGGGTTTTTCGGGCAAAGTCAGGGCTTGCTCCGCCAGCGGGAGCGCGTGGTCAACTCGCTCGGCAGCGGGGTGATTATCAGCCCGGACGGGTTAGTGCTGACCAATCTGCATGTGGTCAAAGGCAGTGACGCGGTGCGCATCGTGCTTTCGGACGATCAGGAGCAGGCGGCCACATTGGTGCTGGCCGATGAAAAGACGGATCTGGCCTTATTGCAGATGGATCTGGCAGAATATGACGGGGAATTGCCCTATATCCCCATGACGCAGCAGGATGATCTGCAGGTGGGGGATATTGTGCTGGCGATTGGTAATCCGTTTGGCGTGGGGCAAACCGTCACCAGCGGCATTGTTTCGGCGCTGGCGCGAAGCTCCGTTGGTATTGCGGATTATGAATTTTTTATCCAGACGGACGCCGCCATCAATCCCGGCAATTCCGGCGGTGCGTTGATTAATATGCGTGGCGAGCTGGTGGGCGTTAACACGGCCATTTTCACACGCGGCGGCGGCAGTAACGGCATTGGCTTTGCCACGCCGGCCATCATGGCGCGGGTGATTGTGGCGGGTTATCAAAAGGGCAATGCGGTGAAACGTGCCGATGGCACTTTGCGGATCATCCGCCCGTGGCTTGGCGCGGCCACGCAGAATATGACGCGGGAACTGGCAGAATCCATGGGCCTGAAACGCATCAGCGGGGTGTTGGTGCAGGATATTTACCCGAAAAGCTCCGCCGAGAAAGCCGGGCTGCAGCGCGGGGATGTGCTGGTGGCGGTGGATGGCCATCCGGTGCGGGATGAACAATCACTGAAATTCCGCATGGCAACCACCCTGCTCAACCGCCCGGTGAAGATGGATTTTCTTCGCAATGGCACGCCGCGCAGCGTCACGTTGGTTACGGAACCGGCGGCGGAATACCCCCCGCGTGACATACGGCATTTGAAGGGGCAGCATGTGCTGGATGGTGCGGTGGTGGCAAATTTATCCCCCGCTTTGGCCGAAGAGCTGGGGCATGAGCGCACGCAGGGTGTGGTGGTATTGGCGCTGGAAAAAGGGCTGGCCATGCGCTTTCTTAAAGAAGGGGATGTGATTCTGGCCATCAACAACCATGCGGTGAAAGAGAGTGAGGAGCTGGAAACACTGGCCGCCGCTCTCCCGCCTCACCAAACGCCGTTGCAGGTTGTTATTCTGCGGGGTGATCAGCAAGTGACGCTGAATGTGGGGCTATAGCCTGCAGGGTGAAGGTCAATGATGGTTGCGTGGGGTAATAAGCTCGGCTAAGAGTTGAGGGTATGTCCGGCGCAAAAAAAACATCTTCTGCAAAAAAGCACGTTACCAGGCCAGTGAATGTGGCGGAGAAAGATACGGGCGTGCCTGCGCCTGATGTTGCTTCTAAGGAACAAGGTGATTCCGCCGGAGAAAACAATAATGCTTCGACCACGCCCGGGGCGCCGCCACGTTCCGGCACCGGTGGTTCCGCTATCGCCCTTCTCTTGCTATTGACGGTAGTGATTCTGGGCGGCATGGCGTGGATGATGTATGAAGAGCGGCGTCCTGTGCCACCTCCTCCTCCTCCTCCGCCACCACCGGAAATGGCTTCGGAGTTGTTGGTTTCACCGCCTGACATGTTTATTTCACCACCACCACCACCGCCTCCGCCTCCGCCGGAAGATGGTCGCGTGCAGGAGCTGGAGCAGCAATTGCAGGCAATGGTCACGCGCCAGCAACAGATGGAGGCGGAGCAGAAGACCCTGAAAGAGACTCTTGCCAGCCGCCCGGCGCCGCCACAGGCAAAGCTCGCTCCGGAAAAAAATACATCCCGGTTGATGCGTGAACTTCTGATAGTGATGAATCTTCCCGAAGGTGAGGAAAAAGAAGCGGCGCTTCAGCGCCTGCCGGCATTGATAGGTGATAATGATGCATTGCAGGTGGAAATGATGGCCTGGGTCAGCCTGCAAACCAGCACACAAAGCGCGGCTTCGCTGGCGTTGGAGGTCAAAAAATTGCGGGGCACGGTGATGGTGCAACAATGGCTGGCCGGGCTTCCGGCGTGGCTTTCAAAGGCGCTTTCATGGCTGCCGGAAATGGTGAGGGCGTATACGTTGGATGTGAAAGAGCCGCCCGCGGCGGATAGTTATGAAGCGGCGCTGATACATGCGGAAAAACTTATCATGCAGCAGGATTTTGAGGCGGCGATGACGGTGCTGGAAGTGCTGCCGCCTTCGGTGCTGAATCTGGCGGCTTCCATCGAAGAAGGCTTGCGCGGTGCGCTGGCACGGCAGGAAGCATTTGACCGTTTACTCAAAACGCTGAGTGAGGACGCACCAAAAATAAGCATCAAAAAACCAGCCAGTCCGCAGGCGCTGAATGCACTTGAGCCGGAACGGGGGGTGGGTGAATGAAACGTTTTCTCTCACTTTTATTCACTTTAGCGCTGCTGGTGGCGGCGGCATTTGTGGGATCATGGCTCTCGCATCAAAGTGGCTGGGTTGGGTTTGACCTTGCCGACTGGCATATTGAGTTGAAGCTGGCGGCGGCCTTGGTGGTGCTGGCACTTGGGTTTATTGTGCTGTTTCTGCTGCTGGAGCTGGTTTTTGGAGTGCTGCGTATTCCTTCGCGCATGCGGGATAAACGCGCACTGAAACACGCCAGACAATCCATCACCTTGGTGGCGCAATCTTTATGTGCATTGGCGGAGAAGGATATTTCTTCCGCAGACCGTCTCTCCAGCCGCTTGCAGGCCAGCGCAAAGAAGCTGGAGGAACTAAGGCCGCTGGCACATATTGTGTCCGCGCGTGCGGCGGAGCTTTCCGGGGATAAGCGTGAGGCATTGGCACATTATCAGCAACTAAGTGCGTATGAGGTTACCAAGCCGCTGGCCTTGACCGGGCTTTATCACCAATCCCGCCAGATTGGCGATACGCAGGCCATGGTGGAATATGCCGAGGAACGTTACAGCACCCATAACACGGCCGAAGCCACCATCGCTCTGCTGGAAAGCTATGAAAAAATGCAGGATTGGGACGCGGTGATGGATGTGCTGAAGCATGATGCCGGCCGCTTTTTCGGGGCACGCCAGCTTTCCGCGGATATGGTACGAAAATGGCGGGTGAAGGCGCATCTGGCGCTGGCCGATAAGGCATCAAACGGCGGGAAAAACCCTAATCAGATTGCGTTGAGCCATGCGCAGAAAGCGCAGAAAGAAGCCCCGCGCAATGTGGAGGCGGCAGTGATGTTGATGACATTGCAAGCCGGCATGGGGCAAAGCCACGCGGCGAAAGCCACCCTCAAAAATCTCTGGCGGCTGGCGCCGGAATATTCGCTTTATAGAAAGATGGTGACGTTACTGGCGCTGGATGAAAAACAGCAGCAGAAGCTGGTTAAGGGGCTGGTGGCGCAGGCGCCGGTACATGTGGAAACACAGCTGGTGCAGGCGGATGCGGCACTGGCCAACCATCAGCCGGAAAAGGCACGGAATTTCATTAATGCCGTGAAGGCCAAAGAAGATCATCCGGATGCCGATGCCTTGATGGATCAGCTGAACGCCGTACCGCCCAGTTCACTATCTTCGGCCTCGGCCTAAGTTTTTCCCGTGCCTTTGTTTGGCTTTGTGGAAGGTGAAGAAGTGACTGCTGCTTTCTGCCCGGTTCCGGTGGGTTCTTTTTGCTTACGGATATCGGATGCATGCTTAGCATTGGCAGCGTCTAGGGTTTCAACCAGATCGTTGAATTTCTCCGCACCTATTTTTTCGGCTAAAAAATTCAGCACCGCGTAGGGATTGGTTTGATTAGGATTATTGAGGAAGTTCTGGATGGCAGAATTTTCCACCAGTGCTTCTAAAGCGGGCTGATCCGGCAGCGCGTTCAACATGTGAGCGGCAAAAGCAAAGCTGCCATAAGGATTTTGCTCCGTGCCTTTTTGAACCAACTGGCCAAGTTCCGGACGGGTTGCCACATCCCGCATGATGTCAAAGAGTAGATCATCGTTATTGGTTTTTTCGGGCGCGGCGATGTTTGCCATCAGCGTGTAGCGTGAATCGTTTATGTCTGCCTTCAGGCTGATAGCCGCCACCAATGCGTCGCTTAACACATGCAGGTGATGAAAACCAAGATTGACTTTCATGTTGGCGTCAGCGTGTTCATCCAGCTTCTGCTTCAACGCAGGTTCTGGAAAGCCGTCACCATCAACATGTGCAACATTGGCAAGATTTGGTACAACATATTCCCGCAAGCCACTAACTGAGCGGTGCATTTCCTGCATGAATTTTACAGGGCTGATATTACCATCTATTGCTTCCGGCACACGTTCCGCCAGCAATTCCATGCTGCCATAAATGCTTTGCGCGGGCCTGGTGGCAATCAGTGCACTCACATCACGATTGGCGGCATAGGTGGCAAGGCGAACAGTGTCGGCAATGGCATCTTCATCCAGATTAAGATTATTTTTTTCAGCTACTTTTTTCAGCGCTGCCTTTAAATTTGGCATGTGACTTTGATCTTTAAACGGCACGGTTCCGGCCACCATCACGGCTAATTGTGCAAGGGTTGAGTGGCTTAAACCACCCTCCTGCACCAGTGCTGGCAGGGTGGCCAGTGCGCTCATAAGTTCATTGCTCAGTGATTCACTCTTATTATACAGCCCGGCATGTTGAAAAATATCCAGAATAATGCGCTGTTCGGTGGTTGGGCTAAAGTTTTTTGCCAACACGAACTGGCCATTAGGTGCCGGAACGATGTTTTTCAGCATGTTCTTGGCCACGCCCAGCCCTTTATCCGGCAGGGTATACACCACATCATGCACCGCGCCATTAATGGCCAGCAGGCTATCCATAGTTATTTCATTCATCTTCGATTGTGAGCGTAGTTGTTTAATCTGTCCCACAACCAAAGTCTCACCGTCGGCTTTGGCCTTCTGATATTCCTGTTCCAGTGGCATCATCATCATGTCACGATGTTTTTTATGGTGAAAATGGCGGGTAGGCTGGTTATAAGCCCGATCAATGACGTTCCATATCTCTGTTAGGTTAGAATCAGAACCAGTTGTAAGCAAAGAAATGGCATTTTCAAACGCAGTTTTCATGCTTTGTTTTGCCGCAGCATCATTGGTTTTTAGCCTAGCCATGGCCTAAGCCTATCACAGAGAACTTAACAATACGTTACCTTTAACAGAATGATGTTGCTCAGAAAAACCCGTTCGTGATGGGAAAGCGGCGGTCGCGGCTGAAGGGGCGCGTGCCGATTTTGACCCCCGGCGGGGATTGCCGGCGCTTATATTCCGCGCGGTGAACCAGCTGCACAATATGGCGGACGGCAGCCTCATCAAAGCCTTTGGCAATGATGTCACGCGGGCGCATTTGCCCTTCGATGAAGTGACGCAGAATTTCATCCAGCACCGGATAAGGCGGCAGGGAATCCTCATCTTTCTGGTCATGGCGCAATTCCGCCGAAGGCGGCTTGGTGATCACCCGCTCCGGCATCGCCATGGCGTTTCCACCTTTCGCTGCCGGCGGAATATGCGCGTTGCGCCAGCGCGCCAGTTCAAAAACAGTGGATTTATAGACATCTTTCAGAACGTTATAACCGCCGCACATATCGCCGTATAAGGTGGCGTAACCCACTGCCATCTCGGACTTATTGCCCGTGGAAAGCACCATTTTACCATATTTGTTGGATAGCGCCATCAGCAGCAAGCCGCGCAGGCGGGACTGGATATTTTCTTCCGCCAGCCCGGGCTTTGTGCCCTCAAAAAAAGGCAAAAGTTCCTGTGTGACAGCGGCGCGTGCGCTATCAATAGGTATGATATCATAGAGGCAGCCCAGCATTTCGGCGCACCTGGCGGCATCTTCCAGACTTTCCTGTGACGTAAATTCCGAAGGCAGCATCACCGTCTGCACACGTTCCGCCCCAAGCGCGTCCACGGCAATGGCAGCGGAAAGGGCGGAATCAATCCCGCCGGAGAGGCCAATCAACACGCCGGGAAAATGATTCTTCTCCACATAGGCGGAAAGCGCCAGCATCATCGCCTGATAGATGTAAGATAACTCCCCATTTGTGAGGGAGTCTGAAACTGCAATTGCAGTTTCAGGTGGGGGGGCGGAATCATTCCTATCCTGCGCGCCAGCAGGCGAGCGCAGCCCTGAGCCCCGTTCCATGGGATGTTCAGGAACAACATTCAGGGAACTATTAGAAAATGCCAACACCGCACTCCCCACTTCAAAATGCGGCAGGGTCAGAATTTCCTCTCCCGCCGCATTCAGCACGAAGGAGCCACCGTCAAACACCAGATCATCCTGCCCGCAAAGCTGGTTCACGTAAATCAGCGGGGCGCCGGTTTGTGCCGCCGCATGGCGGGCGCGCTGACGGCGCAGCGCCGTTTTATTCACCTCATAAGGCGAAGCATTGATGGAAAAAACAAGTGACGAACCCGCAAGTGAAACCGGCACGGTTTGATCCCATAAATCTTCACAAATCAACAGCCCAAAGGTTTCATTTCGGAATTGGAATGGTTTTGGGAGGGCGCCGGCGCTGAACAGACGCGCCTCATCAAACACGCCGTAATTCGGCAAAGCATGCTTATATTGCCGGTGGGCAATGCCGCCATCGGCCAGCAGGAAGGTGGCGTTATAAATCTTGCCGTCTTCCGCCCATGGCGCACCCACCATCAGTGCCGCGCCGCCTTGTTTGGTTTCCGCGGCAAGTGATAACACGGCATCACGGCAGGCTTCCTGAAAAGCCGGCAGCAACACCAGATCCTCCGGCGGATAGCCGCTGATGCACAGCTCCGGAAATAAAATAATATCCGCATCCGCCGTCAGATAGCCACGCAGCAGCGCAAGGTTTTTATCAATCGCGCCCACTTCCGGGCTGATCTGTTCAATCTGAATGCGCATGAGGCGCAGCATACAGCACTGCCGTCAAAGAGGAAGGGAAGTTTCCGGAAAGCGCCGGAAGAAAGGCGGTGTTTATGCTGTCAGGGCGCGAATCGCGGCCTCATACCCCATCACGCCCAGCCCGCAAATTACCCCTTCGGCGATGGGGGAAATGTGGGAATGGTGGCGGAAGGCCTCCCGCGCATGGATGTTGGAAAGATGGACTTCCATAATCCGTAAGCCACTGGCTTTAAGCGCATCATGAATCGCCACGGAAGTGTGGGTATAGGCCGCCGCATTAATGATAATCGCATCAAAAGCACCGCGCGCCTGCTGAATTTCCTCCACCAGCGCATGTTCCGCATTGCTTTGCCTGCAGGTGATTTCCGCGCCCAGCTCCGCGCCCAGCGCCATGCAGCGCGCTTCAATATCCGCCAGCGTGGTGTGACCATAAATTTCCGGCTCCCGCGTGCCAAGCAGGTTGAGATTTGGGCCATTGAGGATTAGAATCTTCATGAGAGAGAGTATAGATGATCGCAAGGAGATGTCATGCAGATTAAGTTAAATGGTGAGGACTACCCGTTGGAAGGGGCGGTTTCTGTCGCCGCTTTGGTACAGAAGCTGGCGCTGGATGAGCGGAAAATTGCTATTGAGCGGAATTTTGAGATTGTGCCGCGCATCGCCTATGCCACCACGCAGCTGGCCGCCGGGGATGAGGTGGAAATTGTGCATTTCATCGGCGGTGGGTGATAAAATTCTACGATCGCTGACTGCAAACAGGCATCTTCTGCGCTTCCGCTCCTCAAGTACTTATATGTATTTTCCGGTGCGGTTCTCAAAGATGCCTGTTTTCGCTTAGTACTAGCGAATTTTAAAAATGCTTTAGAAAGGACAGAGTGATGACAAAAAAGCAAAATGATACCGCGCCGGAGCTTTCAAGGGCGCTGCTAAATATGCTGGTCTGCCCGGTCAGCCGTGGCACGCTGCGCTACGACAAAAAAACGCAGGAACTGATCAGCGAGAAAGCCAAGCTGGCCTTTCCAATTCGGGAAGGGATTCCCATTATGTTGGAAAGTGAAGCCAGAGCGCTGGAGGATTAGAGTTTTATTAACCTATGCCTGATAGGCTAGTGAGAAAATAAAAGCAGGCGGTAGAAAGATGACAGATTTATATGGTGAGGATCAATTAGCGGCATTTAATGCTACCTTTGCAAGCATTCAGGCCGGCTATGCCAACGCGGAAGAAAAGCCGCTCTTTCTGCATATGTGGGAGAGTTTTGCCGGCGCCGGCAACAGCCCGGAGGCAGCTGCAATCCAGGCCCGAAAAGGGGAGATTGCCAGTTTCCTTGGTGTCATGGCCGGGAAGGAAGAGGCAACCTATACCGATAAGGGTTATTTTGATGATCCTGAAAACTCTCAGGCTAAGGATGCGTTTAGAACGCGTGCACAAACTGGTGATAAGGAACATGGGTTAGTTGGCATTGCCAGCTCAACCGTTGTAGAAGGACTGGCTTTGCCGGTTTATCCTTATGCCAGTCAAACGGGAATTTTATTTGAAGGGGCAACTCCCATACTTTCTCTGCCCTATGATGCATGGAGCACTTACTATCAAAAAGAAGACGGCGTGCCCAATAAGGCGCAGTGGGAAGCTAGCATAAAATTATTGGAGAGTTATGAAGAGACAGCAGAAGCGATTGCTGCCATGGGACAAAGCTATTTTAAGGATCACCCAGATGAAGCAAAAAAACTTGCTGGCGTGGTCGCCATGTTACGTGCACGGCCGGATCACCCGCTGCATCATCTGGTTTCAGAGCAGGTAAATTTTGAGGAAGGCAAGCCTTACGCCACGGTGGATCCGCTTGACCCTGAAGTGCAGGAACGTGCCATGGCAGCCTATAAAAAGCTGATTGCGGCGCTGAAAGAAAACCCTCAAATATTAGAAGAATTCCCTTTCTATCCGGAAATTGTGGTCAACACGAAGCTGGAACAGGCCAGGGCCATTCTGGCCTATAACGCCGCCGAAGAGGCGCAGGATTTCATTCCTTATGACCCTTCCCGAAGTCTTTCTGAGAACTTACAAGGCAACCCGGAGCTGACCAAAACATTGTTCCGCGCCATTGCCGAGCAAGCGCAGCTGGCGGAAGCCCAACGGGAAGCGGGCATGGGAAACGCCAACCCCACCATCGTCATTTACCAGCCGCAAAGCAAGGAACATAGCATGGTGCATGTGCCGCCCAAGCTGGTGATGAAGCAAGTGGTGAATGAAGCGATGAGGCAACAGAATTTGATGCCCGATAATTCCCCGTCACACACCCCGTGAGCTACACCCGCTTTTGCAGAATGCTGGTGATGGAGAGGGAGAAGCCGCAGGCCGGCTCCCCGGTTTGCGGCAGGGCATATGTGCCGCCATGCCCCAGCGCGTCGCGGTGATGTTTGCTATAGCAGGTAAAGCGAAACCCTTCATGATAGGCGGAGCTTTGATTATCCAGCGGGTCGAGTGTCACGCTCACCTTGGCGGGCAGATTTTCAGCCAGCAGCATGATGGCCTGCAAGCCGTGCTGCATGGCGGCGGGCAGCGTAATCCCTTCCAGTGAATGCGCCGCACGCTCCACCGCCCCGGCGGATTGAATCATCCCGGCCAGCTTTTCCCCGGTGACACCATGGGCACAAAGCGCGGTCACGTCCCGCTGGGCAATGGCCTGCTGAATGGCTTCCCATGCGGAAGACAAATCATGATCCTGCGCCACGATCAACGCCGCCAGCCCGGGTAAGGCACAATCAAGAGTAATATTCTCCACGCCGCATTGCTGCAAACCTTCCAGCGCCAGCTGCATCATCCGGGTGATGGTTTGCGGTGTCACGTCGCCCACCTGCTCGCAACCGGCCTGCGCCAGCTGGCGTAATCTGGCCAGCCCAATGCCGGAAGGGCGCACCACCTGCCCGCCATAACACAGCTTCAGCGGGCGCGCGCGCTCCTTCAGTCGCAACGCCGCCAGCCGTGCCACCTGCGGAGTAATATCCGGGCGGATGGCCAGGCTTTCGCCGGTTTGCGGATCCGTCACCTCAAAACAGGGCTGGCCATGGAAGGTGCTTCTTGGCTCTAACAAAGGAGGCTTGACCTGCTCAAACCCCTGTTTTTTAAATAATTTAAGCAGTGATGCGCTATATTCCGATTCCTGAGCGGCAAAGGGGGAAAGCACATCCTGAAAGCCGGAGGGAAGCAGTGTTGCAGGAATGTTTGCAGGCATATTCATGTTTTTCTTATACGGGTTTATCTTGAAAATTAAAGTGCTTATACCATATAATAAGTGACAACTAAATTCTTATGCGAGGATGATAATGCAAGATTATACCAAACGACCTTTAAGCGCCGCCAGTGCGGTGGAGTCCAATGTGGATGTTGGGCTGCGCAGCTATATGCAGCGCGTCTATAACTATATGGCCGGCGGGCTGGCTTTGACCGGCGGCGTGGCCTATCTGATTTCAACAACACCGGCGTTGCAACAGCTTTTCTTCGGCGGGCCTCAGGCCTATCTGTTTATGTTTGCGCCGCTGGCCTTTTCCTTTTTCATGGCGTTTCGGATGCATACACTTAAGGAAAGTACGGCGCAGACATTATTCTGGAGCTTTGCCGGGGTGATGGGCATTTCGCTTTCCACCATTTTTCTGGTTTATACCGGGGCAAGCATTGCCCGCACGTTCTTCATTACCGCCGCCATGTTTGGCGGGATGAGCCTGTGGGGTTACACCACGAAGAAAGACCTGACCGGCTTCGGCAGCTTCCTGATGATGGGTTTCTGGGGGCTGTTTATCGGGTTTATCATCAATATGTTTTTGGGCAGCACGCAATTTGACCTGCTGCTTTCCGCCGTGGGTGTTCTGATTTTTACCGGAATCACTGCCTATAGCACCCAGCAGATCAAGGAAATGTACTATCTGGTGGGGCGTGACCAGCTGGGCAAAGCTTCCATCATCGGGGCGTACACGCTCTACATCACCTTCATCAATCTGATGCTGATGCTGCTGCGCTTTGTGGGTGACCGCCGCTAGGTCAACATTCCACATCGGAAACGAAAGGGCGCCTTCGGGCGCTTTTTTGTGCGCGGAAAGTGACATTGCACCGCCGCCGCGGCCATTCCAAAATAGATTGTCAGAAAGGTTAGGTAACGGGCGGCAACTTGCGGTATAGATGGGGCATGGAAGGGAGAAATAAAATCAGCAAGACATTCCTCCCGATAGTGGATCGTGCCTTGTTGAGCCTGGCTTTTTGGCCGGTGATCGGCGGGATGATGATTCTTGGCGTTTTTCTGCATGGGCTGATGCTGCTGAACCCGGATACCAGTGTGCATGTGATGCAGGCGCAGCGTATTCTGAGAACGGGTGAATTGAACCCAATGCTTTATGATGCCAACCTGCCATTGATCTGGTGGCTGAACGTGCCGGGTGTTGTGCTGGCGGATCTGTTGAATATCGCCCAGCCTGCGGCCACAAAAGCGTGGGGCGTGCTGGTGCTGACGATGGCATATCTGGTTGCCGTGATGGTGGTGAAAAAGGGCTGGGAAGAAAGAGAAGACCGCCGTGGCATGTTGTTGATGGTCACGATGCTATATTGGTGGCTGCCTTTAACCAGCGGCAATAATTATTTGCAGAAAGAGGTGGTGCATGTGTGGTTGATGCTGCCTTACCTGCTGCTTGGGATATGCAGGTTGCAGCTGTTGCATTCGGCGGTGCGGCCGGCCTATCCCGTAGCGCTATTGGGGTGTGCAGGAGCGCTGGCGGCGGCCGCTGCGGCTGTGAAGCCGGTTTATTTCCCCTCTATGATGGTTTTTGAACTTTTTTTATATTGGCAATTACGGCGTGACTATTTCCGCCGTGTGGAGCTTTGGGTGGCGCTGGCGGTGGGATCGGCTCTGAGTATTGTGTTGATTAACGTCATCCGCTGGGAGGATTACTGGCAGGTGCTGAGGCTCTATCAGGGCTTTGCAACCCGAGAGAGGTTCATCATGGATTTTCTCATATTCTTCCTAAATCATAGTGGGTTGCTGTTGCTTTTCATGATAATACTTCGCCCTAAAAAGCTAAGCTTAGTTTGTCTTTTAGCCGGGGCGGCCGCGTTATTGGCGGTGTTGTACCAACAGCGGCTCTTTATTTATCATTGGCACCCTTATACGATGTGGCTGATGCTGGCCTGTGCCACGATGTTGTTCTCTTCATCCGGCAGGCAACAGCGTTGGGAGTGTGAAAGCAAAGATTTTTTCCAAACCGGCCTTGTGCTATTTGCAATATTTGTGATCCCGCTGACTTCCATAAGCGCGATTTATCACCGTGAGGAAAAGACCATGGAAAATATGCAGGTGATGACGCGCCAGCTGCATGGAGAGGCTTTCTATAATTTTGGTAGCTGCCTGTTGGCATTATTCCCTTATGCGCATTATCACGGGCTGAAAATGGATGATATCATCCATTCAGATTGGCACGTGAGTCAGATGGCGCAGCTTCCGGCCGCGCCCGGGAATCCGATGGAGGATTTCAGGCGTCGAAGCTATGCCGCCATCAGCAAAGATCTGGCAAAAAAGCTTCCGAAATATCTTATTCTTGAGCAGAGCGATGCCCAGCTGCGGGAGGGGGTGATTGCGAATGTTACAGGGTTTAGCCCGGAGCTGGAGCAGTTGATCCATCAGCATTATTATTATTATCAGGGGGTATCAGAGCAGCAGGCATGCGACAATACTGCTCGATCGCGCCTTTACCAACGAAAAGCGGAGCGCTAAGATGCGGCATTGGGAGCGCATTCTGCTATGAGTCGTAAAAAAGAAGGAAGCTTTTCGCAGCGTAAGCGGCGGCCATTACTGGCGCGGCTGCTTTTGCGCGCATTGAAGAATATTCACTATGGCACATTGCGCCTTACGACGCCGCGCGGGGTTCTGTTTACCTTTCGGGGAAAGGAGGGTGGCGCGCAGGCGGATATCCATATTCATGACTGGGAAGTGGTGCGTCATGCGCTAAAGCGCGGCGATATCGGCTTTGGTGAGGATTATATTGATGGGCTATGGGAGACGGATGATTTGCCGGCGCTGCTAACCTTGCTGACAATGAATATGAAATATATGGAGCAGTTTTTTCATGGGCATTGGTATCATGGCTGGATGGTGGCATTGCGGCAATTTTTCAAGCGCAACGACAAGAAACCGGTGCGGAAAAATATTGAGGCGCATTACGATGCAAGCAACGCATTTTATCAGCTGTGGCTGGATGAAACGATGACCTATTCCGCGGCCATCTTTGAAGGCAATGACGGCATGCCGTTGCGCCGCGGTCAGGAGGCAAAATATCAGCGTATTTTGAACAAGCTGGATGAAAAACAGGCCGAAATTCTTGAGATTGGCTGCGGGTGGGGGGCATTTTCGGAGGCCGCTGCCAAGGCACATCACCGGGTGAAGGCCGTGACGATCTCTCCTGCGGAGCATGTGTTTGCAACGCAGCGTCTGGCGGCACAAAAACTCGATGATCAGGTTGAGATTCGCTTGCAGGATTACCGTGATGTAAAAGGGGTGTTTGACGCGGTGGTTTCCATCGAGATGTTTGAAGCGCTGGGAGAGCAATCCTGGCCATCTTTTTTTCGGACGGTGAAGCATAAGTTAAAACATGGCGGAAGGGCGCTGGTGCAGACGATTGTGATTGGTGATGCGGAGTTTGAGGCTTACCGTCGGCGCAATGATTTCATCCGGCAATATAGCTTTCCGGGCGGGATGTTATGTTCACTGGCGCGGTTTAAGAAAGAGGCGGCCAATGCCGGCCTTGCCACGCGGGAGATTTATGCTTTCGGGAAAGATTATGCCATCACATTGCATAAATGGCTTAAGCGCTTTGATGAAAAGAAAGAAGAGATCATGGCCATGGGGCATGGGGAGGATTTTATCCGCCATTGGCGATTCTTTCTGGCCTATTCAATTGCCGGCTTTGCCACCGGGCGCACGGATGTGGTGCAGATAGAGCTGGTGCATGATTAGCGATAGCGGCGCGTGAAGCGGCTGCCAAGCCGCGTCAAAACCTCATAGCCGATGGTGCCTGCGGTGTGTGCAACATCGTCCACTGTAATATTTTGCCCCATTAATTCAACAGGATCGCCCAGCTGTGCCTGCGGAATATGGGTGACGTCAATGGCAATCAGATCCATGGAGATGCGGCCAATAACAGGCGCAAAATTTCCATGTAACCAGGTTTGGGCAGAAGCGCCATTGCTGCGAAGATAGCCGTCTGCATAACCAACGGGGAGGATGGCAATACGATCCCCCGTCGTCACTTCATGTGTTGCGCCATAGCCCACTGTGCCTTTCCGGGTGATTTCCCGAAGCTGTAAAATGGGCGCGGTGAGA
>JAUIEX010000055.1 GCA_030429725.1 Alphaproteobacteria bacterium | reverse complement strand
AATATCACCTGAGCCATGTAGTGAGGAAAGGGCAGCCCTTCGCTGCATTAGCTTTAATTCTTCAGCCTGCGCATCCTCCTCTCTCTCTCTCTCTCTCTCTCTCCCATAATTTATATTAGCTCCAAAGCCCGACCGTATCAATCACCACTTTATCTTTCAGGCTGCTGCCGTCAATGCGCTTGAATTGACGGTGGGCAACCAGTTCCACCACAATATCAGCCTCATCAATGGCGGTGAGGGCATCTGTCATCGTGACATTCTTTCGGTCTAAGCTTTTGGGAATAAAGTCGATATTTGGCTCAACAACTAAAAGTTGACCGATCTTTGCATCAGCCAGCGCTTCGGCAATATGCAGGGCAGGGCTTTCACGCAAATCATCCACATCCGGTTTAAATGCCAGCCCAAGGCAGGCAATTTTAGGTTTTGTCAGTTTTTTTGCGGCCTTAATGGCTTCCTTAATCACAAAATCCGTTTTGCCATCATTCACCAGCCTTGCCAGCTTTATCATTTTTGCTTCACGCGGGGCAGAATCCACAATAAACCAAGGGTCAACCGCAATGCAGTGCCCGCCAACGCCGGGGCCGGGATTGAGGATATTGACCCGTGGGTGGCAATTTGCAAACTGAATGACATCCCAAACATTAATGTTCAGGCGGGTGCAAATCATAGAAAGTTCATTGGCGAAGGCGATATTCACATCGCGGAAAGAGTTTTCGGTAAGCTTAACTAATTCAGCCGTTGCCGCCGTGGTAATTTTACATTCGCCGCGCACGAAACGGTAGTAAAGATCCGCGGCAAGATGTGCACAATGGGGCGTAATGCCGCCCACAATCCTGTCGTTATTGACCAGCTCAGTCAGGATTCGGCCGGGTAAAACCCGTTCCGGGCAATAGGCAACATGAATATCATGATCCGTGCTTTGCATATTCGCAGGAAAGCTTAAATCTTTCCGAAGTTCGGCAAGCTGTTGGGTGGCGCGTTCCGTTGTGCCAACCGGGGAGGTGGATTCAATAATCACCAGATTATCTTTTTCCAGAAGCGGCGCAATGGAGGTGATTGCCGCTTCCACATAGCTCATATCCGGTTTTTTTTCTGCCATCAGAGGCGTTGGCACGGTGATGATAAAGGCATCTGCCTTTTGCGGTTGAGTGTAATCTTTCAAGCTGCCATCAGAGACAACCTTATTGACCAGACCTTCCAAATCCGGCTCTACAATGTGGATTTTCCCTTTATTGACGGTGTCCACCACGTTTTTATTTGTATCAACGCCAAAAACTTTAAGTCCGGCACTCGCCAGAATGGCAGAGGTGGGGAGACCAATATAGCCCTGACCGATGACGCAAACCGTTTGAATTTTTTTCATCCTGCCATTTGGCAAGTTTGCACGCCTTCATTCAATAACATGGCTGGGTAAGATGTGGTAAATGACTGATTTTTAGACAAGACGGTGGCGTTGCCGCATCAGCTAGTGTAATTTGCTATGGCGTAACCCATGCCAGAAGCCGCGAAGTGCCGCTTTTAATTTGCCTAATCGCTGCTGCTCAAAAATGGCAATACGGCCAATGTCATAGAGCGCCGCCATCATGTCGTAGAGAAGATAGCGTGGCCGCTTTGTAAGGTAGGCTTTCCAGCATATGGTGCGGTTGCGAAAGATGGTATAACGCCTTTCCGGGCTGTGGTTGCTGGTAATAAAGCCGCCAAAATTCCGTGTTTTATTACCAAGCCGATGTTGCAGTGTGGCCTCCGGAATCACCCAGATTTCATAACCATGATGGCGTGCGCGTAAGCACCATTCCACATCGACATAATCAATAAAAAAATCTTCACGCATCAGGCCAATATTCTGCAAAGCATGCGTGGAAATAAGGCTGCCGGAGGCAATAACAGCTAAAGCTTTTTCTGGTTTTAGGGGGCGGATGCGTTGAAAGCCAAACCAGCGCGGCACAACAATGCGGCTGATGTGCGTGCTGTGAGGTTCCTGCAAGGCCGGGGCAAGAATGGCCGTTTGTTTGTTGGCATATTTTAAAAGTTTTGCCACCATTTGTGGCTGGGGCAATGAGTCATCATCCAGAAGCAGGACATGCGTTGCGTTTGTTGTTATGGCATGCGTAATGCCAAGATTTTGCGCGGCTGCCAGCCCAAGATTCGCATGATTTTCTATCAGTATAATGTTTGAGTGCCGCGCCTTAAGCTGGCGCAACATTTCCAATGCCATGTGATCTGAGCCGTTATCCACCAGAATTAACTGGCGCACTTGTGCCAGGGTGGCTTCAATGTTTTTAGATAAGTCCGGCGCATCCCGTTTTGTCGTCAGATAGGTCACAATGATGGCATCAACGATAAATTCCGCCATTTAGTTTGCTACTTGTAACAATGTAATTTCAACCGCCTGATTTTCCTCTTCTCCCTTCGGGGGGATGGCCAGCCTGATCTCCTGATAACGCATGCCTGTGATGGCGTTAGTTATCCAAAGAGGCACGTTGTTGCTGCCAAGGGTCAAGGTCATGAATTCCGGTCTGGCCTGAAATTCCGTCGCTTCTATCTGCTTGCGCAGAGAGATGGTAATGCCGCGGCCGCATTTTGCTTTAATGCCGCGGCCGGGCTTCACAATGGCAATATAGGGTGTTTTCTGCGGTGCAATAACAGTTTCAAGCTGTATGTCTGCTGCAATTGGAAAGGTAAGGTTTTTCAGCTGTTCCCGCCATTGGCCTTCAATATCTTCTTCCTCCAGCAAGATTTGTCGAATTTCACCTTCTTTCATGCCAACAATCTGCTGCTCAACACCGGCTATCATATTGTATGAACCTAAGCGAATGCGCTCCGGCACATCTTCGGGTGTTGAGAGGATGGTATTGCCCTGAAGATCAAAGATACGGTAGAAAACATAGCTATGGCCTCCGCAATAAGCGGTGGCGCCATCGCCTTCTTTAAGGATTGTCATTTTTGCAGCCTCTGCAATATTCGGCGGTATTGTCGGCGCGGGGTCATTAGCCATCAAGGCGGCGCTCAGCTGGGGTTTTGATTGGCAATAGGCTTCCAGATATTCAGTGCTATATCTTGATTGTTGCCAATAGATAGCCCCCGCGAAGCATAAAGCGCCAAGAAGAACAATAAGATGAAATTGCCGCGCCGCTTGCGTTTGTTTCTCTTTTGAGTCCTGTTTGTGAATTTTAATGGCCATGGTCGGATAGTAAGCAATATTACTGCACAAGAAAAGCTGCAATAACATTAGACAATTGATATAAGGCCTTATGCAAATTCACCGATTGCAATTAACATCATTTCGCAACCATGCCGCCTATGGTTTGGATATGGCGGACAGCCCTGCTGTGATATGTCTGCATGGCGAAAATGGCGTTGGTAAGACCAATATTCTTGAAGCAATTTCATTGTTAACGCCCGGGCGTGGTTTTCGTTCGGCTTCACTGGAGCAGCTCCAGAAAGTGAAATCATCCGTGCCGTGGGCTGTTTTTGCAGAGGTGTTGGATGGTGATGGGCTGGTGACGGCCATTGGTACGGGGGGCGGTGCGGCAGAAGAAAATGCACGGCGAGTTGTAAAAATTGACGGGGTACAGCGCCGGAGTCAGGCTGATCTTTCGGAGGTTATGGCCATTGCTGCACTTTCTCCGGCGATGGATCAGGTTTTTGCACTTGGGCAGGCATCAAGGCGTGATTATCTTGACCAACTGATTGTGGCTCTGTCGCCTGGGCATGCCAGGCAGATGGCTATGTATGATCAGGCGCGATCGGAGCGGCGGCGGATTTTACAACGCTATCAGCCCGATAATGCATGGCTTGGTGCGATAGAGCGGCGGATGGCGGAGCCTGCGGTGGCCATTGCAGCTCTGCGGCTTGAGGGGCTTCAGCGCTTGCAGCATGCCATCATGCGGCAGGAAAGCAATTTTCCTGCCGCGGAATTAAGCGTTGAAGGGGAGGTTGAGCATCGCCTTAATTCCGGAGCAAAAGCCGCTGAGGTGGAGCAATTTATGCGTGAGCAGCTGGCGGCAAGCCGCACGCAGGATGCAGCATCCGGGCGCACGCAATTTGGTGTTCATCGCAGTGATTTTGTGGTGATGCATGACGGTGCACAACTCCCGGCGCAGTTATGTTCAACGGGTCAGCAAAAAGCTTTGTTAATTTCAATAACACTGGCGGTGGTCAGTGCCAGAACAGCGTGGCATGGCGATCCTCCGGTGGTGTTGCTTGATGATGTGTTTTCACATCTTGATGCTGCCCGTCAGGAGCTATTATTGCATGAACTTCAGGCGCTTGGTGCGCAATGCTGGTTAACAATGACGGAGCTTCCGGAAATGCTGCATTCCAGAGATGATATTCTGCAGGTGAAAATAGCCTAAGAGGCCTCTTTTTACTGGCTATTAGCCCCCTCAGCCTCTAAAAAAAGAATGAACCAAGGATGTATAGATAGCCATGACTGAAGCTGCAGAAAAATTAGAGATGGAAATCCCAAAAGAAGCCTACTCCGCTGATTCGATTAAGGTTCTGAAAGGGCTGGAGGCGGTGCGCAAACGCCCGGGGATGTATATTGGTGATACGGATGATGGCTCCGGCCTGCACCACATGGTTTATGAAGTGCTGGATAATGCGATTGATGAATCCTTGGCTGGGCACTGTGATAAGATTGAAGTGATTATCAATAAAGATGGCTCGGTAACCGTTACAGATAACGGGCGGGGAATTCCAACGGATATTCATGAAGAGGAAGGTATTTCAGCGGCAGAAGTGATTATGACGCAGCTGCATGCCGGTGGTAAATTTGATTCCAATTCCTATAAGGTTTCCGGAGGGCTCCACGGGGTTGGTGTCTCCGTTGTTAATGCACTTTCATCCAAGCTTACATTGACGATCTGGCGCGACGGCAAAGAGCATGTGGCAGAGTTTGTGCATGGTGATATCGTTCAGCCTTTAAAGGTTACAGGCAGTGCTGATGGCAAAAAAGGGACGGCCGTTACCTTTATGCCGAGTGAGAAAACCTTCAATGGTATTATCTTTAGTTTTGATACATTGCTGCACCGTATTCGTGAGCTGGCATTTCTTAATTCCGGTGTGCGCATCCTGTTGCGTGATGATCGTGAGGTGGAGCCTAAACAGGAAGAATTATATTATGAAGGTGGCATTGAAGCCTTCGTGCGTTATCTGGATCGCTCTAAAAGAACGGTGCATGAGCCGCTGCTGATTATGCAGGAAAAAGATGATATTGGCGTGGAAGTTTCGCTGGGATGGAATGACGGCTATCATGAGAATGTTCTTTGTTTTACGAATAATATTCGTCAGCGGGATGGTGGAGCTCACTTGCAGGGTTTTCGGGCAGCGCTCACGCGGGTGGTCAATAAATATGCCGAGGATTCCGGCCTGGCAAAAAAACATAAGATCAGCCTTTCCGGCGAGGATGTTCGCGAGGGGTTGACGGCGGTTGTTTCCGTAAAAGTGCCTGAT
Organism: Alphaproteobacteria bacterium; assembly: GCA_030429725.1. GTDB lineage: Bacteria > Pseudomonadota > Alphaproteobacteria > Rickettsiales > UBA8987 > JAUIEX01. The sequence continues at coordinate 4,687 of JAUIEX010000055.1, read as the reverse complement.
CCAAAATTTTCCAGCCAAACAAAAGATAAGCTGGTTTCTTCGGAGGTGCGCCCGGCGGTGGAGGGTGTGGTTGGTGAAAAACTGGCGGAATGGTGTGAAGAGCATCCGCAGGATGCCAAGAATATTATTGGCAAGGCACTGGAGGCGGCGCAAGCCCGCGAAGCGGCACGTAAAGCGCGTGAGTTAACGCGCCGTAAGGGCGCTCTGGATGTTGCTAATCTGCCGGGCAAGCTGGCGGATTGTCAGGAAAAAGATCCGGCTTTATCCGAACTTTTCATTGTTGAGGGAGATTCCGCTGGTGGCTCTGCTAAGCAAGGGCGCACCCGTAAAACGCAGGCAATTTTACCCTTGAAAGGTAAAATCCTTAACGTGGAGCGCGCACGTTTTGATAAAATGCTGGGAAGCCAAGAGGTTGGAACGCTTATTACCGCGCTTGGCACAGGCATTGGCGAAGAATTTAATGCAGAGAAATTACGTTATCATAAAATCATTATTATGACGGATGCGGATGTTGACGGTGCGCATATTCGTACCTTGCTGCTCACCTTCTTTTATCGTCAAATGCCGCAATTAATTGAGCAGGGCTATCTTTATATCGCGCAGCCGCCGCTTTACAAGGTGAAGCGAGGCAGCAGCGAAGTTTATCTAAAAGATGATCCTGCGTATCAAGAATATCTGTTGCGTTATGGTATTGATGGCGCCGTTCTCACTCACAAAAATGGTGAAATGCGCACGGGTGCTGATTTGGAGGCATTTGCGCGGAATTGCATGAAGTTTCATGCCACGGTGCAATCTGCCAGCCGCCTTGCGCCGGCATTTATGTTTGAAGCCGTGGCGCTTTTTGGTGGGTTTGCTCCGGAAGCGCTTGATAATCAAGCGGCGTTGGATGAAGCCGGCAAGCAAGCGGTGCAGTTTCTTAATAGTTCACTGGATAGCCGTGAATATTGGCAGGCAACTGCCGCAGAGCGTTCCATTACGTTTGAGCGTGTTGTTCGGGGTGTTGCAGAGCGTGTAACATTAACGGAATCAATGCTGAAAGCCACGGAAGCAGGGGCTTTGCATCGTCTCAGCCTGGAGCTTAAAGGGGCATTTGATGGGGCGGCCACTTTGACACGTAAGGAAGATTCTGAAGTGGTAAACTCGCCTTCCATGCTTTGGACAATATTATTGGAATTTGGCCGCAAGGGCGCCACGGTTAGCCGCTTTAAAGGGCTGGGGGAAATGAATGCAGAGCAGCTTTGGGAAACGACATTAGACCCTGATGCCCGAACATTGCTTCAGGTGAAAGTGGATCAGGCTGAAGAGGCAGATGAGATTTTTAGTATCCTGATGGGGGATGTGGTTGAGCCACGTCGTAATTTTATTGTTGATAATGCGCTGAAAGTTGAGAATTTAGATGCCTAACCCGTTCGTTTAACGGGTGTTGGATATTTGATTATTTATAAAGGCTTGGCGGTGTGCTCCATAACCCTATGGATATAAAACAGAAAATACGGCATGATTTTAACCGTGCCGCTAAAGATTATTCACGGCATGCGCAGATTCAGCGGAATATCGCAAAGGATCTTGTTGCACTAAGTTTGCCTTATTTGGGTGGCAATATCCTGGATGTTGGCTGTGGCACCGGTTTCATTGCCGAGCAAATTTCTAACCAAAACAATAGGCTGATACAGCTTGATAGTGCTGAAATTATGTGTCAGCAGGCGCAGAAACATGCCCCTGTAATTTGCGCGGATATGCATGCCATGCCATTTGTTCCGGCCAGTTTTGATGGGGTGATTTCCTCGATGGCATTTCAGTGGTCTGACGCTATCAACCAGCTTATTGCAGAATCAAAAAGGATGGTAAAAAAAGGCGGGTATTTAATGCTGGCCTTGCCGGTGGATGGAACATTGTCCGTGGTTGGAAATGCGCTCAATAATCTGACCCCGGATCATATAAGAATTAGAAATTTTAACTCTGATAAATTTATTGATAAATTAATGATAAACAATGATTTAAAAGTTATATCTAAGAAAATAGATTTAATATATGAGCCGTTTGCCAGCCTATTGGAGTTATTAAAAAGCTTTCGTCAGGTGGGGGCACAAAATAAGTCAGATAGTGATGTTATTCCGCTAACGCGTCGAGAAATTCAATGGATGGAATCCCAATATAATTTGAAGAATGAAAAGGGCGATTTTTTATTAGATTGGCATATTGCATTTTATATTGCGGAGGCGATGTAAGGATATGCCATCATATTTTATTTCTGCCACGGGCACGGCAATCGGTAAAACACTGGTGACAACCAGTCTGCTATATCAAATGCGGCAACGGGGAAAGAGTGTGAGTGCGGCGAAACCTATTATTAGCGGTTTTTCTATGGGCGTGAGTGACGGTTCGGATAGTGGAAAAATTCTGCGATCCATGGGTGTTGATTTTAATATAGAAGCATTAGACCGTGTGAGCCCATTTCGTTTTTGCGCGCCGCTTGCTCCTGATATGGCCGCAGAGATGGAAAATATTGAACTTCAGCTGCCGGATTTAGTGACGGCTTCAATGCCCAAAGAGCCTGTTGATTTCCATTTTGTGGAAGGGGTGGGCGGTGTGGCTGTGCCGTTTAATCAAAGCCAGACAAGCCTGGACTGGATGGAAGCTTTGCAGTTTTCCGTGATCCTGGTGGCTGGAAATTACCTGGGAAGTTTAAGCCATACTATTTCAGCTTATGAAGTCTTGCGCTCCAGAGCTATTGATGTTGCCTGTGTGGTGGTTGCGGAGCAGGCGCAGGCCTATCACGAGGGTAAAAAAGTTCAATTAAATGATACTGTTGCCTCACTTCGGCGGTTTATTTCATCTCCTGTTCATGCCATACCGTTCCAGCGCTTGCCTGAAGCTGAACCATGGGTAAGCATGACAGATATAACCCATATTGTTGAGGGATAGCATGCGGCATTGGCTTCTCAATCCAACCTATAAAAAAGGAACGGTGGAAACACATGCTGGGTTTCAGGTGCGTGTTTATGCCGCCGTGGTGGATATGTTATGTTATTTGCCATTGCTGATCTATGTTCTTGCGCCCGTTCGTACGATTGAAGTGGATTTATCCAAGGTAAATGCCAAATTGACCAGTGGTGAATATACGCAGGCGGAATATCGTATGGCGATTAAAGACCTTCAAATTGCAACAACGGTGACGGAATTTGTGATTAGCAGCGTTACGGATTATCTTTTGTTTGGTGTCCTTGCCGTTATCTTTTGGCTGAAATATCAAGCATCTCCGGGGAAGTTATTGCTGGGTTTGCGGATACAAAATGCCAAAAATGGCGCGCCGCCGGCTTTGGGGCAATTGATTTTACGATATGTTGCCTACCTCATTTCAGCCATACCGTTGATGGCGGGTTTTTTTGCAATTTTATTTACCGATAAGAAGCGTGGCTGGCATGATATGATTGCCGGTACTGAGGTGGTCTATAAAGTGCCCATTGATGACAAGGTGCGAGAGAAGAAATTTAAGCGTGATACGATTATCATGTTTTCAGCATTAATTTTATTTCTGGCTTATTTGCTGGTACGGCAACAGTTGGAGAGATAATGCAGCGCTTGCTCTATCATTTTCCCTTATCGCCCTTTTCGCGGAAGGTTCGCATTATGCTTGCGGAGAAGAAGCTTGATTTTGACCTTCAGTTAGAGCGTTACTGGGAGCGGCGGCGTGATTTTATCGCCCTGAACCCGGCATCGCAAGTTCCTGTGCTCAAGGAAAATGGCCAGTTGCTGGCGGATTCCGGTGCAATTTGTGAGTATCTGGAAGAAATGTACCCTAATCCTCCCATGATTGGGCGCACCACAATTGAGCGTGCGGAGGTGCGGCGGCTCTCCGGCTGGTTTAATAATAAATTTTATTATGAAGTGACTAAATATATTTTGGATGAGCGTGTGTTAAAATTTTACAGAAAAGATGGTGAGCCGCGGTGTGAATATATTCGTGCGGCACAATCAAATATTCTCTATCACCTTGAATATATTGCTTTTTTAACCCGTGGCCAAAACTGGCTGGCGGGGGATCGCTTCTCAATGGCGGATGTGACGGCTGCCGCGCATTTATCTGTATTAGACTATCTTAACGAAGTGCCGTGGCATCGTTGTCCATCGGCAAAGGATTGGTATGCCTTGGTAAAATCGCGCCCAAGCATGAAGGCCATTCTGCAGGATAAGGTCACTAACTTTAAGCCCTCACCGCATTATGCGAATTTGGATTTTTAGTGATGTCTGACGGGGGACGAAATTCAGGTTTTACAAAAGTTAAAACAGCCAAAGGGCGACGAAATTCCTCCACGCGCTGGCTGCAACGCCAATTAAATGACCCCTATGTGCGGCGTGCGAAGAAAGATGGATACCGTGCGCGGGCGGCTTATAAGCTTCTGCAAATTAATGAAAAATATGAAATCCTTAAGCCGGGGATGAATGTTGTTGATCTTGGTTGTGCGCCAGGAAGCTGGCTTCAGATCATGGTGGAGGAAACAAATGCCCTTAACGGCAATGGCCGGGTGATTGGTCTTGATTTATTGCCGACGGAGCCGATTGAAGGTGCAACAATTTTGCAGGGTGATTTTGAGCAAGAAGAAATACTAAACGCTTTGGAACAAACATTGGATGGTAAGAAGCTGGACGCTGTGTTTAGTGATATGGCCGCAAATGCCAGTGGTCA
>JAUIEX010000054.1 GCA_030429725.1 Alphaproteobacteria bacterium | reverse complement strand
GCGTCAGTTGGGTGGTTTTGTTTTCCGCTCACAAAAACATGCAGAGAATGCGGCGGAAGCGCCCTCTTCTTTGGGGCAGCCAACTGGCCTCGCCCAGAGTGACCACACCACCATGGCATTGGCACATGGCGCGATGAGTGCCGGTGCGGGAGCGAAGGATCGGGTGTTTATTATTCGCCGGGATGGCGGCCGCCTGATGGCGGAAACAATGCTTTTTGATAAAAGTAAGGATAAAAATGCCTGGTTTGATCAATCCTATTTCACTGTGGGTGCGGATCGCAAACGTCGCGGCATCGGCATGCAATTTCGTTTTACATATTAAGCCAGCCGCTGGCAGCCGGTAGCTAAGCTGCCGGTTTGTAGGTTGCGCGTTCGCCCTTCTTGAGGCGGTAAACATAGCTGATAACTTCCGCCACGGCCTGATAATGCACCATTGGGATTTCTTCATCAATTTCGGTGGATTCATAAAGTGCGCGCGCCAGCGGCTTATTGGTGATCACGGTAACATCATGCTCTTCCCCGGTATCAATGATTTTTAACGCGATATTATCCAGCCCTTTGGCGACGACACTCGGCGCTTTCATGGTTTTTTGATCATATTTCAGCGCCACGGCATAATGGGTTGGGTTACGAATAATGACATCCGCATTCGGCACGGCGGACATCATGCGGCGCTGGGCGCGTTCCATACGGATCTGACGCAGCTTGTTCTTAATTTCCGGATTACCCTCCGTCTGCTTATATTCATCCTTAATTTCCTGTCGTGTCATCCGCAGGGATTTCATATACTCAAAACGTTGATAGAGAAAATCAATGGCAGCAATCACTAACATCACCGCCACCGCCGCCAGCACCAGCTGGAAGGCCAGCATCTGCAGCACATGGATAATATCGGCCACGCTGTAGCTGATGAAGGATTCAAATTGCGGAATATAGGGTGCAATCACCAGCCAGCAAACGCTGGCCACCAAGGTGATTTTGATGATGCCTTTGATGAATTCCATAAAGGACTTAAGCGAGAACATGCGGCTGATTCCCTTAAAGACGGAGATTTTCTCCAGTTTAGGAATGATGGGCTCCGGCGATATAACCAGACCATTCTGGACAAAGCTTGAAAAGAGCGCGACAAATACTGCGCCGGTGACGGGCAGCAGCAACAGGAAGCCTACGGATTTGAGCGTGTCAACCATGATGAGCTTAAACCCTGGCCCGGTGGGGTCCATATCAAATCCGCGAGTGATAAAGCCACGAAGTGCCAGCACGGCATCCGGCGCATACATACCGGAAAGCCAGATGATATTAAGTGCCAGCAGCGCCAGCATCAAAAAATTGGTGACCTCACGCGAGAAGGGAATCTGCCCTTTCTGCTGCGCTTCGCGGAGGCGTTTCGCCGTCGGTTCCTCGGTCTTATCCTGACCGGAATCATCTTCTGCCATGGGCGTAAGTTATCAGTTGCCCGGTGATGCGTCCAGAAGCGTGTTACCTTACTTCGCTGACCAGGATTGTACCGGTCATTTCCTGTGGGATGGGCAGCCCCATCAGATGCAGCGCGGTGGGGGCAATATCGCACAGGCGGCCTTGCGACAAGGTTAGCTCTCGCCCGGCATTGGCCACGATGAAAGGCACCAGATTGAGCGTGTGTTGCGTGTGGGCGATGCCGTTCTCATCAATCATCTCTTCGGCATTGCCATGATCCGCCGTAACCAGCATGGTGGTGTGATGCGCTGCGCAGGCGCTGCGCAGGCGTCCCAGACTCGCATCCACCGCTTCCGCGGCTTTAACGGCGGCTTCCATGATGCCGGTATGGCCGACCATATCCGTGTTGGCATAATTGACGACGATCAGCGAAAACTTTTCGGAGGCAATGGCGTCCACCAGCTTGTCGGTCACTTCCGGCGCAGACATTTCCGGCCTGAGGTCATAGGTGGCAACATCCGGTGACGGGATCAGAATGCGTTCCTCCCCTTCAAACACCGCCTCCGCGCCGCCGTTAAAGAAGAAGGTGACATGGGCGTATTTTTCCGTTTCGGCGATGCGCAGCTGGTTTAACCCGGCATTGGCGATCACTTCACCCAGCGTATTTTCAGAAGTTTCCGGTGGAAAGAGCGTTTGGATGAAGGGGTGCAGTGCGGCGGAATATTCCACCATGCCCAGCGCGTGGCTGAATTTCGGGGCATTGGCGGTAAAGCCGTTAAAAGCGGGATCCAGCAAGGCGGTCAGAATTTCCCGCGCACGATCCGCCCGGAAATTGGCCATAATCAGCGCGTCCCCATCTTCCATACCGGTGTAAGAGCCGATCACCGTTGGCAGGATGAATTCGTCATTGGCGTCATTGGCGTAGCTGGCCTGCAACGCGGCGGCGGCATCCGTAGCATGTTCGCCTTTGGCGTGGATAATGGCGCGCGCCGCTTTCTCAACGCGATCCCAGCGTGTATCACGATCCATGGCATAATAGCGTCCGCTGACGGTGGCAATAGTGACGTTCTTTAGCCCGGAGATGGATTGTTCCAGTTCCGAAATGAAGCCTTTCCCGCTTTGCGGTGGCGTGTCCCGGCCATCGGTAAAACCATGGATGGCAACTTTTACGCCGCGTGCATTGAGGATTTCCGCCAGCGCGATGATGTGCCCCTGATGCGCATGCACGCCACCATCGGAAACCAGCCCCATCAGATGGCAGGTTTTGCCGGATTGCGCCAGATCGCTGGCAAGTTGGGTCAGCGCCGGGTGGTTGGAAAGCGTGCCATCCGCAATGGCGGCGTCAATTTTCGGCAGGCTTTGCAGAACAATGCGCCCGCCGCCGATATTCATATGCCCGACTTCGGAATTGCCCATCTGCCCGGCGGGCAGCCCCACATCCAGCCCGGAAGTGCCAAGTGCGCTGTTGGGATAATCCCGCAGCAGCGCATCAAAATGCGGTGTTTGCGCGGCGGAAACGGCGTTATGCGCGGCCTCGCTACGCACGCCCCAGCCATCAAGAATGCACAGAAGCAGCGGCCTGACCATGGTTTAGGCCGCCTTTTTCGTGGATTTTTTGGCTATTTTCTTGGCGGCCTCCAGCAGGGGTTTGAGATATTCCCCGGTGACGGAATCTTTGTTATCGGCCACCTCTTCCGGTGTGCCGATGGCAACGATATGCCCGCCTTTGGCGCCGCCGCCGGGGCCCACATCAATAATCCAGTCCGCGGTTTTAATCACTTCCAGATTATGCTCAATGACGATGGCGGTGTTGCCACCATCCACCAGCTGGTGCAGCACTTTCAGCAGCTTCTGGATGTCATCGGCATGGAGGCCGGTGGTGGGCTCATCCAGCAGATAGAGCGTGCGGCCGGTGGATTTCTTGGAAAGTTCTTTCGCCAGTTTAATCCGCTGCGCCTCACCACCGGAAAGGGTGGTGGCGGATTGGCCAAGGCGGATATAGCCCAGGCCAACCTCGTTCAGCGCATTGAGCTTTTCATGAATGTTGGGCATTTTTTTGAAGAATTCGCAGGAATCTTCCACCGTCATTTCAAGAATATCGGAAATGGATTTGCCCTTATATTTAATTTCCAGCGTTTCACGATTATAGCGGTGGCCGTGACATGCCTCACAGGTGACATAGACATCCGGCAGGAAGTGCATCTCAATTTTAATCATGCCGTCACCCTGACACGCCTCGCAGCGCCCACCCTTGACATTAAAGCTGAAGCGGCCGGGCTTATAGCCGCGCGCTTTGGCTTCCGGCGTGGCCACGAACAAATCACGAATCGGGGAGAAAGCGCCGGTATAGGTGGCCGGGTTGGAACGCGGGGTGCGCCCGATGGGGGACTGGTCGATCTTGATGATTTTATCGATATATTCCAGCCCCTCAATGCGGTCGTGCGGCCCGGGTAAGGTGCGCGCACCGTTAAGCTTCTTTGCAATGGCTTTATAGAGCGTGTGGATGGTGAGCGATGATTTGCCGCCGCCGGAAACGCCGGTGACGCAGGTGAAGGTTTTAAGCGGAAAATCCACATCGACATTTTTCAGGTTATTCGCCCGTGCGCCGCGCACGCGAATGGCGCGTTTGGCATTGAATTCTCTTCGTTTCGGAACCGGAATCATCTTTTTCCCGCTAAGATACTGCCCGGTGATGGAGTTCGGATTGGCCATGACCTCCGCCGGGGTTCCCTCCGCCACAATCTGCCCGCCATGCACACCTGCACCGGGGCCGATATCCACCAGATAATCCGCCTCCCGCATGGTGTCTTCATCATGCTCCACTACGATGACGGTGTTGCCAAGATCTTTCAGCCCTTTGAGGGTGTTGATCAATTTGCCGTTATCCCGCTGATGCAGGCCGATGGAAGGCTCATCCAACACATAAAGCACGCCGGATAAGCCCGCGCCGATCTGGCTGGCAAGGCGAATGCGCTGTGCTTCCCCACCGGAAAGCGTACCGGATTTACGGTTCAGCGTGAGGTAATCCAGCCCGACATTATTCAAAAAACCGATGCGGCGGACAAGCTCCTGCAGTACGCGCTCCCCGATGGCATTTTGGGTTTTTGTGAGTTTGGCCGGCAGTGTTTCAATCCACACTTTTGCTTCTTCGATGGTTTTTTCGCAGACATTGCCGATATGGTGACCGTCAATTTTTACGCAGAGCGTTTCCGGGCGCAGGCGGTGGCCATCGCACACATGGCAGGGCGCATCATCCTGATATTTTTCCAGCTCTTCGCGCACACGCATGCTTTCGGATTCCTGCCATCTGCGTTGCAGATTCGGCAGAATGCCTTCAAACGGTTTTTTCACATTATAGGTGCGGAAGCCGTCTTCATAGGTCATGGGCACAATTTCTTCCCCGGAGCCATTAAGCAGCACCTGCTGCACCTTTTCCGGCAGGTCGGCAAAGCAATCATCTAACCGGAATTCAAGATGTGCGGCCAGCCCTTTGAGGGTTTGCTCGAAGAACTTGCTTTGCGTGCCGGCCCAGGGAAGAATCGCCCCTTCATTGAGGGGCTTGTAATGATCCGGAATGATGAGGGATTCGTCAAAGCGAAGCTCCGTTCCCAGCCCGTCACAGGCATTACAGGCGCCGTATGGGCTGTTGAAGGAGAACATGCGCGGCTCGATCTCCGAAAGCTCAAAGCCCGATTCCGGGCATGAGAAGCGCTCCGACATCAGCACCACGTCACCATTTTTGACCGTGTTGAGCACTGTGCCGTTTTCATCTTTCATATCGGCAGTTTTCTGGCCGTCCGGCAGGGTTACGATCTGCACGCCCAGCAGCCCTTTGGAAAGCTGGAGCGCGGTTTCAATGGAGGCCGGCAGGCGATTGCCCAAATCTTCTTCCAGCTTGATACGGTCAATGATGATTTCAATGGTATGTTTAGCGTTTTTATCAATTTCCGGGATATTATCGAAATCATATTCCTCACCGTCAATTTTCAGGCGGGTGAAGCCCTGTTTTTTCAGGTCGAGCAGCTGTTTTTCATGGCGGCCTTTCGCGCCGCGCACAATCGGAGAGAGAAGGTAAAGCTTCGTGCCCAAGGGCAGTGCCATGATGCGATCCACCATCTGGGAGATGGTTTGGCGCTCAATCGGTTTGCCGGTGACGGGAGAAAACGGCACGCCGATGCGCGCAAATAACAGGCGCATATAATCGTAAATTTCGGTGACCGTGCCCACGGTGGAACGCGGGTTGCGGCTGGTGGTTTTCTGGTCAATGGCAATGGCGGGCGACAGGCCGGTGATGGATTCCACATCCGGCTTATCCTGCATTTCCAGAAACTGGCGGGCATAGGAAGAAAGGCTTTCCACATAGCGGCGCTGGCCTTCAGCATAGATGGTGTCGAAGGCAAGGGAGGATTTGCCGGAGCCGGACAGGCCAGTGATCACAATGAATTTGTCACGCGGTAAGTCCACGTTCACATTTTTCAGATTATGCTCTTTGGCGCCGCGCACGCTCAGAAATTTTTCCATGCTCTCTCCCGATTCTTTAAATCTTGCTCTTTCCGCCCTTGCTTTCTATTGCGAAAACCAGCAAAACAAGGCTGGTTAGAGTTAAGGGCTTGCGCCCCAAAGGGCAAGGGAAAACTCAGCCCGCTTCCCGGCTTGCGCAAAATATCTGTACATGTTAATGTACAGATATGGATATTATCAACTATACGGACGCACGCAAACAGCTGAAAGGGCTGATGGAGCGTGTTTGCGTTGACCATGCGCCGGTGGCGATTACGCGGCAGGGCGCGGAGCCGGTGGTGGTGATGTCACTTGCGGAATATCAGGGGCTGGAGGAAACCGCCTATCTGCTGAGGAGTGAGGCAAATCGCAAGCGGCTCTATGCTTCATTGGAGGCAGCTTCCAAGGGGAAGTGGACGGAGCGGCCGGCATCGCTTGTGCAGGATGAAGCGGGCGATTAAACGCGGATGTTATTGGCGTTTACTCCCCAGGGCTGGGAAGATTACACTTTCTGGCAGCGTCATGATAAAACCATGTTGAAGCGCCTTAACCGCTTGATTTCCGATAGCTTGTGGCAGCCATTTGAAGGGCTGGGAAAGCCGGAAGCGTTGCGGCATGATCTGGCCGGTTGCTGGTCGCGGCGGATAGATGGCGAACATCGGCTGGTTTATCGCGTGCAGGAAGAGATGTTGGTCATTCTGCAATGCCGTTACCATTACCACTGACATGTTTGCGCTTTACATCTGAGGTGTAGATTGTACTTATAATCATGCAACCATTGCGTGGGAGAAGATTATGGCTGGTAGTGTGAATAAGGTGATTTTAATTGGTAATCTGGGCAAAGACCCGGAGATTAAAACCATGCAGGATGGGCGTGAAATTGCACGGCTGACGCTGGCCACCTCCGAAAGCTGGAAGGATAAACAAAGTGGTGAGCGCCGCGAGAAAACCGAATGGCATAATATCAGTATTTTCAATGAAGGGCTGGTGAATATTGCCAAGAATTATCTGCGCAAGGGATCAAAAGTGTTTATTGAGGGCAGTTTGCAAACGCGCAAATGGCAGGATCAGAACGGGCAGGATCGCTATTCCACCGATGTGGTGCTGCAGGGCTTTAACGGCAACCTGACCATGCTGGATAGCAAAGGCGGCAATGATAGTTCCGGTGCCGGTTTTAGTGGTGGCGGGCAAAGCAATTACAGCGGCGGTGGGCAGTCCTTTGGTGGCAATGCCGGTGGCTTTGGCGGCGGCGCGGCAGCAGCAGCCAAGCCGGCCGATAATGCCTTCATGGACGAAGCGCTGGACGACGATATTCCTTTTTAAGCTGTGGGCTTTGTGTGCGGTTTTGATTTTAGGAAACGGCGCGCCCAAGATATTCGGGTGATATCGTTGAAATAAGACAAGGATTTCCCCTTTTCATTCAAGATTGAATCCCTTATGAAGATGCCTCCAAAACAGGAGAGACGCATGACGCAGGATGCCATCAACGAACAGCATGAAACCGATGTGGTGATTATCGGCGCGGGCCCGGTGGGGCTTTTTGCCGTGTTTGAGCTTGGGCTGCTGAATTTGAAATGCCATCTGGTGGATATTCTGGATAAGCCCGGCGGGCAATGTGCGGAGCTTTACCCGGAAAAGCCGATTTATGACATTCCGGCATGGCCGGAGATTTCCGGGCAGGGGCTGACGGATAAATTGCTGGAGCAGATTGAGCCGTTTGACCCGACTTTCCACTTCAACCAGATGGTGGAAGGCCTGACGAAAAATGCTGACGGCAAATGGGTGGTGACAACCGATGCCGGCATGAAAATTACCGCAACGGTGGTGGTGATTGCGGCGGGCGGTGGCTCCTTCGTGCCGAAAAAGCCGCCGATTCCAAATATTGAGGCCTTTGAAGGCAATTCCGTGTTTTATGCCGTGCGGCAAATGGCGGCCTTCCGCGACCGGAAGCTGGTGATTGTGGGCGGCGGTGATTCCGCGCTGGATTGGACGCTGAATCTGCATCCGCTGGCCAAGCACATCACGCTGGTGCATCGGCGTGATGATTTCCGCGCGCATCCGGATTCCGTCAGCAAGATGCGTAATCTGGTGAAAACCGGCACAATGGATTTGAAGATCGGGCAGGTTTCCGAGCTGGTGGGTGCTGATGGCCAGCTGGAAGCGGTGATGATTAAGGCGCAGGATGGCAGCATCGAGGAAGTGCCGTGTGATCGCCTGTTGCCGTTCTTTGGGCTGACGATGAAGCTGGGGCCGGTGGCCGAATTTGGCCTGAATCTGGAGCAAAATCTGATTCCGGTGGATACGGAGAAATTTGAAACGAGTGAGCCGGGCATCTTTGCCATCGGCGATATCAACACCTATCCCGGCAAGCTGAAGCTGATTCTTTCCGGCTTCCATGAGGGCGCGCTGATGGCGCAGAAAGCCTTTGCTTATTGCCGGCCGGGTGAAAAATTACGCTTCCAATATACCACTTCCAGCACCGATCTTCAGCAGAAGCTGGGCGTAAAATAGCGCCTTGTTGGTCGTTTGTTTTACCGCATGAAATAGACAATCAAGCCGCTGGAGATGCCGCCCAGCAGAAACCAGATCAGTGACTTAGTGCGCCCGGCGTGATTGTGTTGGCTGATGGTTTCCGGGTGCAGCCTGATGCCGTCTTTGGTGATGAGGTGGGGCAGATGCTCCAGCGTATGGAAGGCGCGTTCAAGGGTTGATCCGGCCTCTTTCAGCCGCTCGGTGGCCAATTTAGCCTGCCCTTTGGGCCCGAAAGTTTCCCGCGCCCAGCTTTCCATCAGCGGCCGGCATAATTCCCAGAAATTGACGTTGGGGTTGAGTTTTCGTGCGGTGCCCTCGGCCAGCATCATGGTTTTTTGCAGCAGCAAGAGTTGCGGCTGGGTTTCCATCTGAAAATCTTCGGTAATCTTGAAAAGCTGTGCCAGCAGGCTGGCAATGGAGATTTCATTTTGTGGGCGGCCGAAGACCGGCTCTCCAATAGAGCGGCAGGCCTGAGCGAAGATTTCCGGATCCTGATTCGGCGGGATGTAGCCCGCTTTGAAATGAACCTCCGAAACCTTCTGATAATCACGGTTCAAAAAGGCAATGAGCATCTGCGCCAGAAAGATACGGGTGCGCGTATCCAGCCTGCCCATAATGCCAAAATCCATGACGATAATGCGGCCATCCGCGCCAACAAAGACATTGCCCGGATGCATGTCCGCATGAAAAAACCCATCACGGTAAACCTGCTGAAAGAAGAGTTCACTGGCATGATGCATCAGGCGGCTCACATCATGTCCGGCATTTTTCAGCGCAGGCACATCATCAATGCGAATGCCGCCAACACGCTCCATGGTGAGGACGCGCTGCGCTGTCCGGTGCCAGTCAATCTGCGGAATATGGATGGTGGCATCCTGCGCCATATTTTCTTTAAACTCACTGGCGGCGGCGGCCTCAAACCGCAAATCCATCTCCAGCTTGACGGTTTTTTCAAACTCATCCACCACCTCCGGCAGGCGCAGGCGTTTGAATTTTTTAACGCGATCCAGTGACTCCGCCACCCAGCGGATGGTGCTGATATCTTTAGCAAAACGCTGCTCTACCTTTGGACGTAGAACTTTAACGGCCAGTTTATTGCCATGATGATCGGTGGCGAAATGCACCTGGCTGATGGAAGCGGCAGCGATGGGAACATCATCAAATTCGCGGTAAATCCTTGCCAGCGGCTGGCCTAATTCGCGTTCAATGATGGCTTTGGCCGTTTTCGCTGCGAAAGGCGGCACACGATCCTGCAATTGTGTTAGGTCTTTGGCAATTTCGTCCCCTATCAGATCCGCCCGAATGGACAGTGCCTGCCCCAGCTTGATAAAGGTTGGCCCAAGGGATTCCAGCGCTCTGGACAGGCGCTCTCCGGGGCGTCCGGGCTGTTTTTTAACCGCGAACAGGCGGCCAAGGGCAATGATTGCGCCGCCGCCGCGCACCTGCTCCAGAAAGAACAAGGCATCATACCGCGCCAAGGTGCGGTAAATCTTTAATAAATGGCGGGTATGTTGGGCGCAGCGCAGCATGGGCTAGGCATAGCAGTGTCTTCAGTGTTGGGGAAGCAAAGAATGGGCAGTGACCGGGCATAAAAAAAGCGGCCGTGAAGCCGCTTTTTTTATCGTAACCTAACGACTAGGTACAGGTTGTTGCGCCCGCGCCGCCAAGTGATTCAACAATCGCGGCAGCAGCAAAGATGGCGATGATGCCGGTGGCCACGGTGAGTGCCAGACCCCAGTTGACTTTACCGAAGAAAGCACCGATGCCGAGGAAGACCACGGCCGCCGTTCCAACGGCCTGACCGGCAGGGCCGACCAGCACGGCCACAATGTTACACATCCGGGCACCGATGGAGCCGTTAAGATTCTGCGCGAAGGCCAGCTCCGGCAGCATGATTACCAACGCGCCCAGTAAGGCGGCGGTGATGAAATGTTTGGTTGATATAGCCATGAGATTCTCC
>JAUIEX010000053.1 GCA_030429725.1 Alphaproteobacteria bacterium | reverse complement strand
ATTTAGCCTCCGAAATATGTGAACGCTCATAATACTTATTTTTAGAATGTTTCATAGTGACTTAGCATAACCTAAATTGTGCTAAAGTTCACCAGACCCCTACCAATATAACTCCCCCTTTATGGGGGAGTCAGAATCTTTGATTCTGGTGGGGGTCACCTTCAGGTTTTGGTTTCCAGTTTACCCCCCACCTGAATTTTCTCGCTGGCGCTTGAAATTCAGACTCCCCCACGGGTGGGGAGTTATTTTTTTATCGCTTTCCTCTTTCCTCTAACGTTCCTTTTTGGGAGTTATTGAACAATTAACCCCGTGCCTGCTGCTGCGTCGGTGAGTTTGGGATAAGTGCGAGGCTCAAAAAGCTGGTAATGCCACCATTCATTGCGGAAAAAATCCCAGCCGGCGGTGGTCATGATGCCGATCAGCAGAAGGCGGTTGCGCTGAGCTTCGGGGGAAATTTCCGTATTGCCATGGAAGGCGCGAGGAGAAAAATCATCGAATTCCGTGCCCATGTCCAGCTCTGCGCCGGAGGCATCCAGCAGGGTTAAATCCACCGCCACGCCGCGGCAATGGGGTACGCTGCCGGTTTCGGGGTTGGAAACAAATTCCGGCTCCGGGCAGTTATCCCACAGAAATTGTTGCGCTTCAAGCGGGCGAAATGCATCAAAGATTTTGATTTTCAGGCCAAGCTGCGCGGCAAGCTGCGCCGCTTCGGTTAGTTTTTCCGCCGCTTTGGGGTGAAGATAGCAGCCCGGATAAGCATAAAAAGCCTTGCCGGTGACGTTATTTGCCGTGGCATAGCGCATATCCAGTAAGACGCTGTGTGATGCTTCAGTGATGGGGATGAGAGTGGTCATGCTGTTTATATTAAGAGACAAGAGGGAAGAGGCAAGAGGCAAGAGGCAAGAGGGAAGAGAGAAGATAACTCCCCCTTTATGGGGGAGTCGAGGAGTGGGCGCGCCTGCACCACGACGCGGTGGGGGTTTTAAAAGAGCTAAAAGTTAAGTCGTGAGGGTTGAGAAAGTCGTCCCCACCTGAATTTATTCGCTTTGCTCTAAATTCAGACTCCCCCACGGGTGGGGAGTTTATTCTTGCCTAGTACTTTTTCTCTCATCTCTCATCTCTCATCTTTAGCCCACCAGCGCGTTAATTTTCGCAGCTAAAATAAAATCATTCTCATGCAGGCCGTTAATTTTGTGGGTTTGAATACGAATATTGGCATAGCCCCAGCCGAATGTAATATCCGGGTGGTGGTTTTGTTCTTCTGCCACATCGCCCACCTGATTGATGAAAGATTGCGCCGCGCGGAAATTTTTGAAATCAAAATGGCGGGTGATGGCCACCGGCTTGTTCTGTTCATGCTCCAGCTTCCAGTGTGGCACTTGCTGCAAGAGTGGCTGGCAGGCCGCTTCGGATAAGGGTGGAATGCCACCCTGGCAGGGGATGCATTGCTTGCTGGTGAGGGTCATGAGGTTGCTCCTTATGCCATCTGTATCAGTCTTCGCTTCGCTTTCCAAGTCTGCTACCATCGATGCCTCAAAAACCCCCCTGTACAGCCCCGATTTGCTGCGTTATATCTATAGGCATAACGCCGTTTTAATGCAGTGGCAGGAGGCCCGATACGATTATGACCATTAACCTGCAAGTTCCTGATAAACAAAGCTTAAAGCCACGCATTACGGTGCTTGGCGTGGGTGGTGCTGGCGGCAATGCGGTGAATAATATGATTCGCTCTGGCCTTTCAGGTGTAAAATTCGTGATTGCGAATACCGATGCGCAAGCCTTGGAAGAGGCCGTGTGTGAAAATTGCGTGCAGCTGGGGGAGGATATTACCCAAGGGCTGGGCGCGGGGTCTTACCCGGAAGTGGGCAAGGCATCGGCGGAAGAGGCGCTGGAAGAGCTGGCGGATTATCTGGATGGCAGCCATATGGTGTTTGTAACGGCCGGTATGGGCGGTGGCACGGGCACGGGCGCGGCGCCGGTGATTGCGCGTCTGGCGCGGGAGCAGGGCATTCTGACCGTGGCGGTGGTAACCAAGCCGTTCCATTTTGAAGGCAGCCACCGTATGCGTGTGGCAGAGCTGGGTTTGCAGGAATTGCAGAAATATGTGGATACGCTGATTGTGATTCCAAACCAGAATTTGTTCCGTGTGGCGGATAAAAGCACGACCTTTCTGGATGCGTTCAACATGGCGGATGAAGTGCTGCATAGCGGTGTGCGGGGCATTACGGATTTGATGGTGATGCCGGGGTTGATTAACCTTGATTTCTCGGATGTACGTTCGGTGATGAGCGAAATGGGCAAGGCCATGATGGGCACCGGTGAAGGTGAGGGCGACCATCGTTCCGTGGAAGCGGCGGAGGCGGCCATTGCCAACCCGTTACTGGATAATGTTTCCATGCAGGGTGCGCGTGGTGTGTTGATTAATATTACCGGTGGCCCGGATATGACTTTGTTTGAAGTGGATGAGGCGGCCAATCGCATTCGTGAAGAGGTTGACCCCGAAGCAAATATCATTTTTGGTTCAGCTTTTGACCCAAGCCTGGAAGGAAGGATTCGTGTTTCCGTGGTGGCGACTGGTATTGATGGACAGACGAGCGGTGTGGAACACCCCAAGCCGCGTTATCAAGAAACGCAGGCTCAGGCAAAGCCGGCTGCTGAACCTGCCAATCACTCCTTTGAGACGGCGGCCGCAGCTGAGGGAGATAGCGGGCGTTTTTCAGGGGCGGAGATGTCTGACGCGGATGAAGATTTAGACGATGCTTTGGCGGCTGAAGCTGCGGCAGAGGATGCAACACTCTCCTTTGAGCAGCCTGAATTTTTTGATAGCCCGGAACCTGTTGAACCAAAAGCGGCTATGCCGGAGGATGAGGCAAAAAAGCCAGCCAATGATGCCTCGGAAGCTCCGCCGAAAATGCCTGAATTTTTAACGGGTTCAACATCTTCTTCGGCGAGTGGTGGTGGTCTTCTTTCCAGCCTTTTTGGCAAAAAAAGTGCCGTGGAAAGGGATGATGTTGATGTGACGGAAGTTGCAGTAGAAAAGCCCGATCAGCTGGATGTTCCGGCCTTTATTCGTCGCAAAAGCGGAAGTTAAATTACCGTTGTCGAAATAAACCTGCCTGAAAGGGAAATTGCGCCTTTTTCTGCAGCCGCTTTTTCTCTATGTCACAGTGGTTTAATACAGCCAGATCTGGCTGCTGGTCATTGCCGCTTTCATTTGCATCATGCGCATAAATAGGCTACATAAGCCTCATGAAATCATTGCAATATCAGCATAGTTTGGCGAAGACAGTCTCTTGCCGTGGCACCGGCCTGCATAGCGGTGAGGCGGTTTCCATGCAATTGCGCCCGGCGGCGGAGGGATCCGGCATTCGCTTTATCCGTACGGATGTTGAGACATTTGACCCAATTATACGCGCAAAATATAACCATGTGACATCCACCAATCTTGGAACAACGCTTTCCAATGATGAGGGCACGATGGTGAGCACGGTGGAGCATTTGATGGCCGCGCTTTGGGGCTGCGGCATTGATAATGTTGATGTGTTGCTGGATGGGCCGGAAGTTCCAATTATGGATGGAAGTGCGGAACCTTTTGTTTTTCTGGTGGAATGTGCCGGGCGTGTTCAGCAGAAACAGCCGCGTGCCGTGATTGAGGTGCTGAAGCCCGTTCGCGTGGAGCAGGGTGATAAATTCCTTGAGATTGTGCCTGCGGAAGGCTTCTCCATTGATCTTGAGATTGATTTTGCTGCCAATGCAATTGCGCGGCAGCGTGCCCATTTTGACCCTGAAACCGTTTCCTTCCGTTCTGATCTTTGCCGTGCGCGTACATTTGGCTTTGAGAATGAAGTGAAGCAGTTGCGTCAAATGGGGTTGGCGCGTGGTGGCTCGATGGAAAATGCGATTGTAGTCAGTGGTGATAAGGTGCTGAATAAAGAAGGTTTGCGCTATCAGGATGAATTTGTGCGCCACAAGATTCTGGATTGTGTTGGGGATTTTTACCTTTCCGGCGCGCCTATCCAGGGGGCATTTCATGGTTACCGCACCGGGCATGAGTTGAACAATAAATTGCTGCATGCTTTGTTTGAAGATTCATCTGCCTGGCGGCAGCATTCTTGAGCGTATCAGGAGCGGCCTGAGCGGGCGCTTTCTTGAGGGCTAACTATCCTCAATTTCATCAAAATTGTAGTTATAATAAGACTTTAGATAGTCTTTCACTTCCTGTGACGGCAGGCCGTTATCAGCATGAATAATGGCGGCCATAGGGTGAATGGCGCCATGCTCGTTTAACATTTGCATGACATCATTTTCAAAATTTTCATCAAAAATAATGAAGGCATATTGCGTGCCGCTTTCTGTTTCACGTTCCAGATACATGATCTTTTGATTGGGCACTTCCGCACGGGATTGGCCGCCGCTGCCACCATCACCATTTCCAAGTGTATTTGCAAAAGACATGGGTTGATTCTATAGATTTTTGGCTAACATACCAGAAAACAGCGGGGATTTGAGGGTTTTGCCTGTGTTTTTATATTGTTTGGCTTGCGCCGGGGGTGTTTGCAGCAGCTTCCAATTGTTGGGCAAATGTGCCTTCCCTTTTTTTGTTGATGTTAACCGAGGTTTTTTTCTTGGCGATTGGCTTGCTGCGGGAATCTTCCTGTTGCAGGTCACGCAGATTTCCAAGCAATTTTTGCTGTGATGTGCTTGCAACACCCTCAATGCGGGTGAATCTGCCTGATTTGTCTGCCATTGGGCGGGCATCGTTGAAGATGCGGGCGGCCAGATCGTTATATTTAAGCTTGGACACGCCGCCATTCATTTCTTCTTTTGTCATGTAGTTCTTCAAGGCAATATCACGACCTTTGGCATCCTGCCCAACCACTTCGTTGAGTATATCCAAGAATGGATCGGTGCCGGCATTGCTATTTGCCTCGGCGAAGATATGTTCTTTGCCTAATGCCAGTTTCATTTTGGCATCCCGTGGAATTTTTATCAGTTCACCCGGAATGATGGCCATATCTTCAATGCCGTGCGTTTCCGTGCCAAATTTACCATCTTTATGATCTTTGCCGCGTATGTCATAGCCCTCAACATGTGGATCCATTTTAGAGGCGCGCTTATTGCTGCTTTTTTTGAGGTCATCATGAGATTCTTTCAAATTGCCGGTGAATTTATCCCAGGCTTTGTTAGCATAGGCTTCAGCCTTTTCTGACTGGTATTGATCCGCCCGGCGATCCAGCCATTTCTCAAGCATTGTCAGTGCTTTATAAATGGCGAAGGAAACACCCATGGTCAGACCGATATCGCCGGCAAACATTAAGGCGGTGTCCAGTATGCCATCGGTGCCATAGCCGCTGATCATATGGCCGATGCCTTCCAGCAAGCCATCATTGGCATCAACATTGAATGTACTTAAGCCCCATTCTTCTGGGTTGCCGGTGCTGAAGACATGATCGGCGCCGCCAGTAAAATCAAGTGTATGGCCGATATTCTGGGAACCTGTGCCCATGGCAAAGCCTGCCAGCTTGGAGGTGAAGTCAAAACCTAACAGTGCTGTTGGCGCAACAATGGCCACTTTGCCAACTTCCGATGCTTTCTTACCTTGTTCCCAGCGGTTGGCTTTGCCCAGATCCTCATATTGCTTGCGGAAATTGGCCTTCATTTTCTCTTCATAATCATCCAGATTGCGCAGGCCGATATTATCGCCCAACCCGCCTTCAATGCCTTTGTCATTGATGATGGCTGTCATCAATGTGGCGGCGGCTTTGGGGTCTTCTTTTATCATGTCGCGCATGGCATTGCGGGCGGCGCTGTTATAGAACCCATCCTTCATGTGGTTTTCAACCATCTCATACATTTTAGAAAGGCCCATCAGGTTGACCTGCGTGATGGAATCTTTATTTTTACCGGAAATTTCGGTTTGAATTGCCCAGCCTTTTTCCAGCAATGCTTCCTGAACCTGCTTGCCCAATTCGGCGATTTTATTTCCTTTCATGGCCTCTTCATAGGCCTCCGCTTTCATTTTCTTATATTCCTGCGGGTATTTATCTTTTAGTTCCTTTATATCGTCGCCGCTTAGCTCTGGTGCTGGTAGTTCTCTGCGCACGCCTGCCACATAGTCATGCGTTTTTTGCGATGTGCTGGAAACATAGCGTTGGTGAAATGCTTGTAATTTTTCTCCAAAAATCTTTTCAGCGTCTTTTTCAGCATTTTTATACTCAACCAATGCTTCATATTGCTCACGGTTGAGAATTTCTCCAATGGCTTGAGGTTCTTTATTGCTTTTATTTGCGCCGCCAATGATCCCAATAAGGATATTCTTGCCCTTATCACCAATGTTGCGCATGCCGCGTTCCATGTAGTTGACGAATTGGCTTTCAATTTTAGCGCTGATGCCGGCAATGCGGCCTTTAACCTGTCTATTTTCGCGCAGGCGTTCGCCGTGGAAATCCTTATCCGAAGGAATGCCTGCCGCAATGTTCTTGCTGGCGAAATTATCCCTCCATGCATTCTGGATCAGGCGGCTATAGCGCATTTCCCATGGGGCGAATTCAATTTCGCTTTCCTTAACTTTGTTCTGCTTGCTTGCCGCTTCCGCGATGGCTTTTGTGGCGTCTTCGCTCCCACCTTCACGCTCATCACCGATATTGCGGGCTTTTTTCTTCTCCAGCTGCCTTTGTGCTTCACCGGCGCTGGCCCATTGCTGACCAAGAGGCTCCAGCTTACTCTTATCTCTGATTTCCTGGCCTTGTTGATTCAGCAGGCTGAATTTATTTCCATCTTGTTTAAAGGCAAAAACCTGGCCATTTTTATCCACGGCAAGGCCGCTTAACTCTATGCTTTTATCGCCAAAAAATGCTTCCGCCCATTTCTGTTTCTTTTTTTCCGCATTCGGCTCGTCAAATTCAAAGAAGGTGAATTCACGATCATGAATTTTCAGCTTCAGCGGTGCGTTGGCATTATGGCCATTAAGCACAGAGGCGCCTTTTTTGACTTCCGCAGGGATGGAAAGCTCCAGCTGCTCGTTATATGCGCCGCGATAGGCAATTTTTAACTCCGGCTGGCCAAAATTATCCACGCCCTGATAGAAGGCATAGCCTTTTTCCGCTTCCTGACGGGATGCTTCCAGCGCCGGCTGTTTTTCTAAACCTTCGGTGATTTTGGCAATATCTTTGGCCTGCTGCTCAATCTTAAGAAGAAGCTCTTCAACTTTCTTGTTGATGCCTTCCTTTTCAATCACCTTCATAAAGTCTTCAACAGCCTCTGGTGCCATTTTCCTTGCATCGGCTTGTTCGAATTCTTTTTTGATTCTATCGAAAGCGCGCTGTACGTCTTCAATGTCTTTTTTCAGCTGCTCTTCACGGTTGCTGTAATCATTCACCAGGCGGCGGTTATCGGCATTCTCCGAAGCAAAAGCGCCAAGCTCCATCGGCTTTTTGTTAATATTCTCTTTTTTCTCTTCAGCCCAAGTCGTAAATTTTCCAGTAAATTTATCGACTGTTTCTTTAAGATCGTAGGCTGCTGTGAAAGCAGCGGCTTGAGCGGCGGCCTGATTTTTTCCTGCATTAAAACCATTGCTGTATTTTCTTTCAATTGCCTCAATAATCTGTGGCTTATCACCAATTCTTGCGCCAATCATGCGCTCTTCTAAGCGATCAATTTCTGTTAATGATTTTTGAAGATTTCCCTTTTCTTCATTATATTTTTGTACAATTTTATCAATTGAATTAAAGCGCAGCTGTGAATTGATTGTTTCGAGGGTATCAACTAATTCATCTTTTTTATCAAAATCTGGGGTCAGGTTATTCTGCGTTAACCATGATGAAGGCAAATAGCTATATTCAAAATAGGGCTTCAGGTTGCTTTCCAGCGTCTCTTTCGCACCTGGTTCACCATTATAGTTAATGCTGCTATTGCCTGTAGACTGAGAAACATTTGTAGCCTGCCCCAGCATTGCCGCCACATTCTCTTTTTTCAAGATACCCACTAACTGGCTTTGCCCATCTGGGTCTTTTAACCCTTTAACCAGACGTTCTATGGCATCATCTGAAAATTCTAATGTGAGTTTTTTGATTGTATCATTTTTCGCTGAAAATTTGATTCCATCAAATTCAGGATTATGCTTCAACTGCTTGTTCAGCTCTTCTGCAGTAACTTTTTTCTGTGCTGGCGTTACGTTATCTTTAAAGAAGATCTGCAAATCAATTTCAATTTTATCTCCCGTTGAATCAAGCGCTGCTGCAACAGGCCCCTTTGTTTCACCAAAGCGATAACTTGGAAGAATCTCTTTTAACTTAGCTAATTGATCATTACTAAATGCCATTTTTTTTACCTCTTATACCTGAGTATAGCCCTTAATTCTTAACATAAGGTAAAGAGAGCGGGAATTAGCGTTAAAAAAATGCCATGGGGCGGGGGGTAATAAAAAAACCTTATGCCGTGGGAGATGGAAGCTTAGGTTTGGAGGGGGTGTGCATTGGTTGGGGAGGCGACATTGACAAGTTCAACTATGATATGCCTCCACTACGTCCAATGATATGATGAATTCGATCAATTTGCTCCGCTCTGGTCAAAATATTGCCTTTTCCCATGGGAGGCTGAGTGTTAATATTCTCCATAATGGCATCTGAGACAGTAGATAGGTTTTTGGTGAGGGTCTCCTCCATAAAACATGCTTTGAACTTATTAACCTCTTTCGCAACGGCATTTACAGCGCCATCCGCTGAGACGTCAAATTCGAACACAAGTTTTTCTGTCTTTGGATTATAGATGCAGGAAACGGGAATTTCTGGATTCGGTATCATCTCTCCAAGAATATTCTGTGCTATCTCTTGCATTATTTCAGCGGCTGTCATTTTGCCTGAATTTCTTTGGTCTGTTGCGGCGCCAGAATCTGAATCTTGAGTGAGCAGTTTATTCAATGGGTTGTTTTCGGGTATGGGGATGGAAACTTGCAATTTCTGCTTATTAGGAAAGAGGATTTCTTCTTCACCCGTATCATTTTCTTTTATCTTCTCTAGCGTGTTTATGTCAGGTATATCTTGGTGGTCATAAAATTCATTCCCCAATTCGTTAACAAGATTAAAGAAATTCTTTTCGCGTTCGATGGTCAAGATGTTGATCAACGTGTAAGAGCCGTTTTCTTCAACCAGAGGGATTTTAATGGCGTCACCTTCCTCGATATCTCCTGTTTCATTGACACTGCATTTATGCAAGGGCACTTCTTTGTTGCCCAACCCGGCTGTGGCAATGATTTTTGCATTTTGGTTCAGCCAGTCAACAACATTATGTTCAGCGGAATCGCCTTTGGCCGGCCATGTTATTTTGATGGTGTTATTTTCAACTTCAAATGATGCCCTTTGATCATTATCGATACCGGCATTTGTTTTTTTCCCTTGGAAGTGACTAGCTAACCGGTCTTTAAATGGTGCCCTTTGATCATCCTGGTTTATCTGCTTATTCTTCCATTCAAGGCGGTCTGCCAGAAGTTTAGCTGCTTCATCAGCGCCAGCGGAAAGCTGCACTGTGAGGGTGATGTTCCGGTTGCCCTGGTTTCCTTCACTCCGAATGTATGTTAATTTTTCAATGCTGACATCCTTAAAACCAATTTTCAGATCGTCTATTGCCTCTGCAATGGCACCTTCTCTTTGACCAAAAATTCTCATCCGGCTATTTGGACTGGCAAGCAGGTTTTTGTCGCGATCAAGCGGAGAAATGCTATTAGTTTCTTCATTTTCTCTATCCCTCCGCAAAATGCGGGTTCCTTCCGGAAGGCCGGCAAAGGCATTAAATTTTTCAGCAGCCACACCATCGCCCATCTGTTGGCGATAAACATTCCAATTTTTGCTACTTGCAGTTTTTGATGCTTCGCCGCTAAGCTCACCCTCCGGGTCTACTTTTACGGCATGGATGGTTTTGGCATTATCGGAGACATAAAACTGCACCGGCTCGGAATGGTATGCATGATTGGGATTTTGGGGATGTGATAAAGAAGCCTCTGCAATGGCATCCGGAACTTCTAACAGCTCGTTCATCACTGCTTCTCTATTGAACTCTTCCGCTATTGTTGCTGCGTTGTGGTGATAGGTTGCTTTGTCGC
Organism: Alphaproteobacteria bacterium; assembly: GCA_030429725.1. Classification (GTDB taxonomy): domain Bacteria; phylum Pseudomonadota; class Alphaproteobacteria; order Rickettsiales; family UBA8987; genus JAUIEX01. The sequence goes on along the minus strand of JAUIEX010000053.1, from coordinate 406 downwards.
TTTCAACCGTAATGCTATTGGTAACGATACTTATAGCAGCGTCACGCTGCTGCTCTGAAAGGCGGGTTAACTCCGGATAGTGATATTCAATTTGCAGATTGTCGTTTAGAACGAATTGACCGTCTCTATTATTTTTTTGGTTGAGTTCGTCAACCAGCTCATTGGCGAATTTGCGGTGCTGTTGTTCTCTCTGCTGTTGTTCTCTCTGCTGTTGTTCTCTCTGCTGTTGTTCTCTCTGCTGTTGTTCTCTCTGCTGATTATTATTTCTGCTGTTGTTCTCTCTGTCATTTCTTAAATCATAAGCAGCTTTTTTATTAGGGTCTTTGAGTGTGTCATAAGCATTATTTATAGGCACACAAAAACCATGGGGCTTGCCCCATGGATGAAGTGCGTCCAGAATCTTCTT
>JAUIEX010000052.1 GCA_030429725.1 Alphaproteobacteria bacterium | reverse complement strand
GCTTGCTTAAGACGGTCACCACAGATATTTCGATGCCGGATATCTCTTCGTACAATCTTGATTTAGAAGTTGATTTGCCTTCATGGACGGTTAATATCAAAAATAATATGATGGTTTCGGGTTTATTTCCTGTGGAGTTGAGTGTTACAGGAGATCTTGATAGACCTTTTGTTTATTGGGATTATAAAGGGGCTGAAAAATACTGGGAACAGCGATTCTTTGGTGGCCGTTAGGAGATTGATAATGTTTGTTAAAAATTACTTAGTTCTGTGTTTGGTGTTTGTGCTTAACGGATGTATGGCGGCCGTTCTTGGCGGCAGTGGTGCCGTTGGTTATGGCGTTGCACAGGAAAGAAGCTTCGGCACGGCGGTTGATGACACAACAATTTCAGCACAAATCCATTCGGCTTTTGTTCAAAGTGATGTCAATAATCTGTTGCCGAAAGTGGGCGTTGAAGTGCATGAAGGGCGCGTTCTCCTGACCGGGGTTGTTCAGAAAGTAGATCATCGCGTTGAAGCGGTGCGCCTTGCCTGGCAGCCTCGTGGTGTTAAAGAAGTGATTAATGAAATTCAGGTTGCAGAAAAACCCTCCGCAAAAATCTGGGGTCAGGATGCTTGGATTACGGCGCAAGTTAAAGGGCAGTTGCTTAAAGCAAAAAATGTACGCTCAGTGAATTATTCGGTCGAAACGGTCAACGGCACGGTATATTTGATTGGCTTGGCAAATTCGCAGGCTGAACTTGAGGAGGCAACGCGGGTTGCCAGCATAGTCAAAGGCGTTAAGCAGGTTATCAGCCATATCCGCATTGCTTCCGGCGCTTAAATGTAAACACAGCTAGTGCAATTATGGTTGCCATACCGCATTGGCCTCCTTTTGCTGGGGTAAGAGATATCACGCTGGGGCTGGAGAGGGTCACTGCCGCGTTGCAGCGGCTGGATAACCCTCATCAGAAACTGCCGCCGGTGATTCATGTGGCGGGCACGAATGGCAAGGGTTCAGTGATGGCGTTTTTAAGGGCGATTCTTGAGCATGCCGGGTATGGCTGTCATGTTTATACGTCTCCTCATCTTGTTGAGTTTAACGAGCGTGTTGTTCTTAGTGGTAAGCTTATTGCCGATGATGTTCTTTATGACGCTCTTGAGCGATGTCGGGAAGCTTCAGCGCAGGTTCCCGCGATCCCTTTAAGTTTTTTTGAGGGAACAACGCTTGCCGCTTTTCTGGCCTTTGCGGAAAGCCCGGCGGATGTTCTGTTGTTAGAGACGGGATTGGGCGGACGTTTGGACGCGACAAATGTGGTATCCAGCCCGTTATGTACGGTTATTACGCCGATTGGAATGGATCATCAGGATTATTTGGGAAATGATCTCCTGAAAATTGCGGCGGAAAAAGCCGGCATCATGAAGCGGGGTGCGCCTTGTTTTGTTGGCCATCAAAGCGCGGATGTGTTGAAGTTGCTGGAAAATAAGGCCAGTGATATTGGCTGTGAAATAACCTCACTGCAGTATTTGAGTGAAAATGAGCGCGAGAGGATTCCAGCGCTTATTCCGGATAAATTGCCGCTGCCGGGGGAGCATCAGCGTGAGAATGCCGCGCTGGCCGCGCTGGTTGCTAAGGAGTTAGCAAAAAAACTGCCTGTGACAGATCAGCAGATTAAAGCCGGGCTTTCTAAGGCATGCTGGCCGGGTAGGTTGCAAAGAATTGAGCAAGGGAAGCTTGCGGAGCTGGCTAATGCAGCAATATGGCTGGATGGGGCACATAATGTGCCGGCATGGCAGGGGCTGGCAGAGTTTATTGATACTGAGCTTTGTCATGACGTTGTGTTGATTGTGGGAATGTTAGCCAATCGCAAGCCGTTGGAATTAGTGGGGCAGGTGAGGGAGAGAGAAACCCCCATCATTGCCGTGGCCATACCGGACGATCCGGCCTCGCTACCGGCGGAGACATTAAAAAAATCGCTTGCCGGCAGTTATCCTAATATTGTTACAGCCGCCGGTATAACAGAAGCCGTAACAATGGCGAATCAGTATAACAAGGCTCATATATTATTTGCCGGATCGTTACACTTAATTGGCTGCGTTCTTGCGGAAAGCAATAAGTAGTCTATGATCGTGTCAGGGGATTTTTCATGGCTAATATCAGATTAAATGATGTGCTTCTGCAATATTGGAACAGCCTTCCTAAGTGGAAAAATGGCGTTCCAAGAGAATCTGCCATCAACCCTGATGAGCTTTATGCGATATGGGATGATTGCTTTCTGGTGCAATTAACTCCGGATAAAACATTTTTATATGATTATCTGGGTAAAAATCTTTTTGCAGCCTTTGAGGGAGATATTGCCGGGATTGAGAGCCAGAATATGTTTGATACCACGCAGCACGCCGCAACGGCAAAATTTCATCAGGTGATTGAGAAGTCTAAGCCACTCTATGATGAGGGAGAGTTTATTAACTCCAAGAAGTTGTTGGTGCAGTATCGTCAGCAATTGCTTCCATTTGTGAATGCTGGCGGCGAGGTAATCCATATTCTTGGTGGCTTGCGCTGGAAATATAGTTAGCCATGCCCGTTGCCAAGTCGTCTCTTTCCTCACTCACGGGTGAGGTTACCGTTCCGGGTGATAAATCTATTTCACACCGCTCGCTTATGCTGGGGGCGGTGGCGCATGGAGAGACAATTATCAGCGGGCTTCTTGAAAGTGAAGATGTTCTGAATACCATGAAATGCTTAAGAAAACTTGGCGTTTCTATTGAAAAAGATGCGGATGGCAAATGGCATGTTTTTGGTGTTGGGCTTGGTGGACTCAGCGCCTCAGGTGAGGTGTTGGACATGGGAAATTCAGGCACGGGCGCGCGTTTGTTAATGGGTTTGTGTGCGAATATTTCCGGAGAAATTATTATAACCGGTGATGCTTCTCTTAGAACTCGTCCAATGAAGCGCGTGCTTGAGCCGTTAGGAACAATGGGGCTGTTATACTCCTCGGAGAAGGATGGGTTGCTGCCAATGACAATCCATGAAAACGAAGAGCTTGTGCCCATTGAGTATGTTTTGCCGGTGGCCTCGGCGCAGGTGAAATCTGCCATTTTACTGGCGGGTCTTAGTATTCCGGGGGAAACGGTGGTTATTGAGCCAATACCAACGCGCGATCATACGGAGCGAATGCTTGCGGCATTCGGCGCGGATATTACAGTTGAGCCTTATGGCAAGGGTGGCAATAAAATAACATTGCGTGGCGGGAAGCCGCTTTATGGGCGGCCTATTAACGTGCCTTCCGATCCTTCATCCGCCGCTTTTCCAATTGCGGCAGCGTTATTGGCACCCAACTCCAAGGTAACGGTGAAAAATGTGTTGATGAACCCGTTGCGCACCGGATTATTCTCGGTTTTGAAGAAAATGAATGCAAATTTAGACTATCGCGAGCATCCCTCCGGGGCGGGGGAGGAGGTGATGGCCGATATTACGGCACAAACCAGTGTGCTTTCAGGAATATCTGTGCCGCCGGAGCTGGCACCGTCCATGATTGATGAATATCCCATACTTTCAGTGGTTGCTGCCTTTGCTGCTGGAAAAACGCAAATGAATGGCGTGGAAGAGCTGCGAGTGAAGGAAAGTGACCGTATCGCGGTGATGGAAGCGGGCTTAACGCAATGTGGTATTGCCTGTGCAAGCACGGAGGATAGTTTTTCAGTCAGTGGAGGAGCGGAGCAAATAGCTTGTTCACAGCCGATAGAAACATCGTTAGATCACCGAATTGCTATGAGTTTTCTGGTGATGGGGCTGGCTTCGAAAGCGCCTGTTTTTATTGATGACAGCGATGTGATTAATACCAGTTTTCCTGAATTTATTCCGCTGATGCAAAAGCTTGGCGGCAATATTGTGATTGAGTGATGCATTCATCCTTACCCTTTGTTATTGCCATTGATGGCCCGGCGGCAAGTGGCAAGGGAGCTGTGAGCCGTATGTTAGCCTCACATTATAATTTTCAATATCTGGATACTGGAAAATTATACCGCGCTGTCGGTAAGTTTATTTTGGACAACCACCCATCCTTGATTGAAACTCCGAAGGCTGATGCTGATTATAATTTGCTGGTTGAAGTGGCATCTTCCGTTGCGCAAAGTGATAGTTTCATATTAAATTCCAGTGAGTTAAATACGGAAGAAATTGGCCGGGCGGCGTCTATTGTCTCGGCGATTCCTGAAGTAAGGGAGAGCTTGTTGCTCTATCAACGCCAGTTTGCCACGCAAAGTGATGGGGCGATATTGGACGGTCGGGATATTGGGACGGTCATCTTTCCTGATGCTGATATAAAGTTCTTCATTACCGCATCGCTGCCTGCGCGTGCGCAAAGGCGTACAAAACAGTTGCATGGTGAAGGGAAAACGGTTAAATACGCCAACGTCTTAACGGATTTGGAGAGTAGGGACAGGAGAGATTCCGAACGTTCCGCCGCTCCGCTTGTTAAGGCAGAAGATGCCATTCTGATTGATTCGACAGAGATGAATTTACAGGATGTCTTCAAATGTTGTGTATCTGAGGTTGATAACGCCCTCAAGGCTTAGAGAGCCTGATTATCACGGATGCAGAGAGTAATTTGACCGTATGATTGAGGCATTATACGCATAAAAGAAGATAAAATATTATGGCAAAAGCGCGTTTTGTAGAACAATTTGATTTTGATAATGAATTCTCCACAGGAGAGAATTTCAGTGAGCTTCTGGAAAATTCAGAAGGTATTATGCCCAAAGAAGGCTCCGTGGTTAAGGGGCGTATCATCAGCCTGCGCGATGATTTTGCCATTGTGGATATTGGCTTTAAAAATGAAGGCATTATTTCAGTTAAGGATTTTCCACCCTCTGAAAGAGAGCGGGTTGCCGAAGGTGATACAATTGATGTGTTCCTTGAAAAAATTGATAATTCTAAAGCGGAAACGATTATCAGTCGTGAGCGTGCCGTTCGTGAAGAAAACTGGGAAAAACTGGAAGAGAAATTTGAGAATGGTGAGCAGGTTGAGGGGTCAATCTTCTCTCGTGTGAAAGGTGGATTTACGGTTGATCTTGATGGAACCGTTGCCTTCCTTCCGGGGAGTCAGGTTGATGTGCGTCCGGTCAAAAATGTTGATCCGTTGATGGATATTCGTCAGCCATTCATTATTCTTAAGATGGATCGCCGTCGTGGCAATATTGTTGTGTCACGTCGTGCCATTCTGGAAGAGTCACTCAGTGTTGAGCGCGACAAAGTGCTTGCAAGCATTCAGGAGGGCGTCACGTTGGATGGTGTTGTCAAAAACATCACTGACTACGGTGCGTTTGTTGATCTGGGTGCGGTTGATGGTCTTTTGCACGTCACGGATATTTCATGGAAACGTATCAATCACCCATCCGAGGCATTGAATGTTGGTGATGACGTGAAAGTAAAAGTCATTAAATTTGATCAGCGTAGTGGCCGTATTTCCCTTGGCATGAAGCAGCTGGAACATAACCCATGGCAGGAAGCCGCCGGTAAATATCAGGAAGGCCAGCGCCTGAAAGGTAAAATTTCAAGTGTCACTGATTATGGCGCATTTGTTACCCTCGATGATGGCATTGAAGGTCTTATTCACGTGAGTGAAATGAGCTGGACGCGCAAAAACATCCATCCGAATAAGGTTGTCAATGAAGGCGACGAAGTGGATGTGGTGGTTCTTTCCGTTGAAGTGGATAAAGAGCGTCTCAGCCTGGGAATGAAACAATGCACGGAAAATCCTTGGACAGGTTTCGCCGCTAAAGTGAAACGTGGCGATATTATGGACGGTGTGGTTGAAAACATTACAGATTTCGGTCTGTTTGTGAATCTACAGAGTGATATTGAGGGATTGGTTCATGCGTCTGATATTAGCTATGATCTAGGCGAGGCGGATGCGCTGAAATCCTATAAAACCGGTGATAAAGTAAAGGTTAAAATCCTTGAAATTGATTCGGATAAAGAGCGAATTTCTTTGGGCATTAAGCAACTTGAGTCAGATAGTCGTGCTGATAATTCATCTTACAAACGTGACGGCGCCTACACGTTCACGGTAAAAGCAATATCCGACAAAGGCGTAACCGTTGAAATTGAAGACGGCGAAGGCCAGGATGCGCTGATTAAGAAGAGTGATCTGTCTAAAGACCGCGTTGAATGCCGCCCGGAACGTTTCTCCGTAGGCGATCGGGTTGATGCAAAAGTTGTTGGTTTTGACGGCAAAGGTCTTCCGCGCTTATCAATCAAAGCACTGGAAACCGAGGAAGAGAAGAAGGCGATTGCACAATTTGGTTCTGCCGATAGTGGCGCAAGCCTTGGCGGCATTCTTGGTGTTGCCCTGGAGCAAGCCCAGGCAGAAGCGAAAGCAAATGAGAAGAACAAAAAGTAGTGGTTTGCTGTAGAATTTGAATGTCAAACGAAGCTGCAATTGCTGATTTAATTATTGAAAGAGAGAGGCAGCGGAAGCGTTCGCGCTTTTGGCTACTTCTCTCTTTAATAAGCTTAGTCCTTCTATTTTTAAATATAACATCTGATGCTGACTTCCGGGATTTTGATATGCCGTCAATTCCTAAGAGGGCGCATATCGCGCATCTGGAGTTAACAGGGCAAATTTTTACGGACCAGTATCGAAGCCGGGTACTTCAGGAATTGGCGGAGAGTAATTCAGTTAAAGCAGTTTTGCTCTCAATTAACAGCCCCGGCGGCGCGGCAACGGCCGGAGAGGATCTGTACCAGCAGATTAAGCGTCTTCAGGACAAAGTTCCCGTTGTTGTTGCAATGGGGGATATGGCCACATCCGCAGCTTATATGGCGGCATTGCCGGCAGAAAAAATATTTGCCCGCCGTTCAACTATCACTGCGTCGGTGGGGGTGTTGTTTCAAATGCCGTATATTGAAGAGCTGATGAAAAAAATTGGTGTTGGCGCGCATATTGTAACAACAGGGCAGTTGAAGGCGCAGCCAAGCCCTATTGATGCGATGACGGCGCAGGAAAAGCAGCTGGTAACCGGTATCATTACAGAGTTTCAGGGCTTCTTCCTGGATAAAGTTCAGTCGCATAGAAAAGTTTCAAAAGAAGTTTTGGAACAAGTTTCCGATGGGCGTATTGTTGGCGGTAAGCGCGCAAAAGAGATGGGATTAGTGGATGCGATTGGCGGCGAATATGAAGCCTTACACTGGTTGAGAGAAAATAAAGACATTACAGACAAAATCCCTTTGATTGAGATTTCATTGATTGAGCCAGAAAGCTCAATTGACAAATTACTGAATACAAGCACGAAAATTGGTGCTTTTTTTCAGTCAAAATCGTTGCAAGGGCTATTGTCCGTTTCAAATACGGGTGCTATACAATAAAAATATTGGAGATTAGGAATGACAAAATCTGAGCTTGTAAAACGTCTTAAAGACAAATTTGAGACTCTCTATCTAAAAGATGCGGACACTGTTGTTGATACAGTTCTTGGGAGTATTTCCTCTGCGCTTTCACAAGGGCGTCGTGTTGAATTGCGAGGCTTTGGATCATTCTCGATTCGTGAGAGAGATCCAAGAAATGCACGCAATCCTAAGACAGGTGAAATTGTCTCTCTTGGCAAGCGCCGTTCTGTGTATTTTCGTGCGGGTAAAGAGCTGCGCGAGCGGGTAAATAACGATAACTAGACGATTTATTTTAACCAAATGAAAGGAACGCAGATAAAAATCTGTGGTCTTAGTTCTGTGGATGATGTTCAATCTGCGGCGATGTTAGGTGCGGATTTTCTGGGTTTTGTTTTCTGCGAACATTCTCCGCGAAATATTTCACTGGATCAGGCCGCAAAGCTTGGGTCTATTGCCCATACGCTGAGAAAAACCAAAGTTGCGGTGACGGTGGATGCTTCGGATCAGGTTCTGAATGATATTTATCAAGCCTTAAGCCCCGACTTTTTTCAGTTGCACGGCGTGGAATCAGAAGCGCGTATTGATGCGATAAAACGTCGCTTTGGCCTGCCCGTGATTAAAGCAAAATCCATTGTCTCGGCTGAGGATGTTCAAAAAATTCAAAATGATAAAAGCAGCGCTGATATGTTGCTATTTGATGCAAAAGCCCCGAAGGGGTCGAAAATTCCGGGTGGCAATGGTGTTGCATTTAATTGGGCGCTGTTAAACCCATTGAATGTGAGGCAGCCCTGGATTTTATCCGGAGGCTTAAATCCTGATAACGTCGCTTCCGCCATTAAGAAGACAAATGCCCGTTTTGTTGATGTATCCTCTGGTGTTGAGTCATCTCCTGGCATAAAAGAGAGTAACTTAATCAAGCAGTTTATCGAGGAAGTTCGGCGTGTCTCAATCTAACGAAAAAGCCAAATATAGCCAGCCGGACGAGCATGGCCATTTTGGTATCTATGGCGGGCGCTATGTTGCAGAGACATTAATGCCGCTTATTTTAGAAGTTGAAAAAGCATATGAAGAAGCAAGGCATGATCCTGATTTTCAAAGAGAACTGGACTATTATTTAAAACATTATGTGGGGCGACCCAGCCCCCTTTATTATGCTGAGCGGCTAACGGAAGCGCTGGGTGGGGCAAAGATTTACCTTAAACGCGATGAATTGAACCATACCGGTGCGCATAAAATTAATCACTGCCTTGGGCAGATTCTTCTTGCCAGACGCATGGGACGAAAGAGGATTATTGCTGAAACAGGTGCGGGGCAGCACGGCGTTGCAACGGCAACCGTGTGTGCATTATTTGATATGGAATGCGTTATTTATATGGGCGCAAAGGATATTGAGCGCCAAAAGCCCAATTTATTCCGGATGAAGCTTTTAGGCGCAGAAGTGCGCCCGGTGACCGCCGGATCAGCTTCCTTAAAAGATGCCATGAATGAGGGGCTGCGTGATTGGGTGAGTAATGTTGATGATACTTATTATCTCATTGGCACGGCGGCCGGGCCTCATCCATTTCCGATGATGGTACGGGATTTTCAATCGATTATTGGTAAGGAAGTGCGTGAGCAAATAGTGGAGCAGGAAAACAGGCTTCCCGATAGCCTTGTGGCGTGCATTGGTGGCGGCTCAAACGCGTTAGGTTTATTTACGGATTTCATTAATGATAATGATGTGGCGATGACTGCGGTGGAGGCTGCCGGCAAAGGGCTGGATAGCGCTCAAACGGCGGCAAGTATTGCGCGTGGAAAAACAGGTGTGCTTCATGGAAATAAAACTTATATTATTCAGTCGGATGATGGTCAGATAACGGAAACGCATTCAATTTCTGCCGGTCTGGATTATCCCGGCATTGGGCCGGAGCATGCCTTTTTAAGTGATATCAAGCGGGTGAGCTATGTTTCGGTAACGGATGATGAGGCACTTGCCGCATTTAAAATGCTGGCAAAGACAGAGGGCATTCTTCCTGCGTTGGAGCCTAGCCATGCGCTGGCGCATGTGATTAAAACAGCCCCGAATTTACCAAAAGACCATCTGATGGTTGTCAATCTTTGTGGGCGGGGTGATAAAGATATTTTTTCAGTTGCCGAGCATTTGGGTGTGAAGTTGTGACGGAGCGTATTAAGCAGACATTTGCCAGATGTGCCGAAGAAAATCGAGCGGCGCTCATTACCTATTTTATGGCGGGGGATTCATCATTGGCATGTAGCTTTGATGTTGGTTCGGCCTGTATTGAATCGGGTGCGGATATTATTGAATTAGGCATGCCGTTTTCGGATCCGATGGCGGATGGGCCGGTGATTCAGGTGGCGGCAAACCGCTCGTTAGCGGCCGGAACGGTGCTGGCGGATGTTTTAGAGCAATGTAAAAAATTGCGCCTGAAATTCTCAAAAACACCTATCATTTTAATGGGTTATTACAATCCAGTTTTTCAGTATGGTGTTGAGAAATTTGCACAGGATGCGGCAAAATCGGGTGCGGATGGTATTATTATTGTGGATGTTCCCTATGAAGAGGAGGGAGAGCTTCTGCCCGCGCTGGAAAAGAACGGTTTGTGTCATATTAAGCTTATTACGCCAACAACGGGCGTCCAAAGAATGCGGCAGGTGTTAAAAACGGCTTCCGGCTTTATCTATTATGTTTCTATTGCAGGCGTAACAGGGGCAAAATCTGCGGAGGTTAAAACCATTGAAGAGCGGGTGAAGCAAATTAAAGCCGCCTCATCACTGCCCGTTGCCGTGGGTTTTGGAATAAAAACCCCGGATCAAGCGGCGGAAATAGCAAAAATTACTGATGGGGTGGTAGTGGGGTCTTCCATTGTTCATTTTGTGGAATCAATGGAAAGCGATAGAGAACAGGCTTGTGACCAAATTGCAAAGTTAGTGCGCAGTATTGCGCAGGCAACCTATCGCGATAAATAGATACACAAAAGCGCTGGGCTTGGTATAAACAGCATCATGAGTGAAATAATTCAAATTTTTGTGCGCGGCGGGCCGGTTATGGCCATCCTTGCATTCATATCCGTCTATCTGTTGGCAATTATTATTTTTAAGCTATACCAGCTTTACCGTCAGGAAAGTGTTGAGCTGAGAATTCTTGATAAGATTGATCAAATTCAAGTTCAGCAATCTGTTATTGCCGAATTGCGTATGGTTTCAAGTGCCAGAAACCCTTTAGCTTACTTTCTAAAAGAGTGCCTGCTTTTAAAGCATGCGGAAATATCGGACGAGAAGGCGCGGCAAAGAATTGGTATTTTAGGTGATAATATTCTTTTAAAACAATCCTCGCATTTGCGCAGCCTGCAGTTGGTGGCGGCCATTTCGCCATTGCTTGGCTTGCTGGGAACGGTGATTGGCATGGTGGCTGCCTTTTCAACGCTTGAATCCGCAGGGCAGTCGGTAAATCCAGCGATGCTGGCCGGCGGAATATGGACGGCGCTCCTGACGACGGTGGCCGGGCTTTCTGTGGCTATTCCAGCGATGGTGGCGCATCATTTCTTTGTTGGTAAAATTCGCTCTTTGGAACAGAAAATGCGGCATATTGTTGAGGTTTTATTTTAGCATGCCGGGTGAAAGTTCCTCAATCAGCGCCCTGGAGCCGATCAAGTTAAACATTACACCATTGATCGACATGGTCTTTCTTTTGGTCGTTTTTTTTATGCTGACCACGCAATTTGCCCAAAACCATTATGTTGGATTTTCCGGCGGGGCGGCATCAAGTAAAATTGAATCCGGCATTCAGACTAATGAGGTTATTCTACTTGTGATGAAGAATGGTGATATTTGGGTGGAAGG
>JAUIEX010000051.1 GCA_030429725.1 Alphaproteobacteria bacterium | reverse complement strand
CACGGCTAACAAGACTCCTCTGGATATTAGATCATGGTTATTTCCGTCAAAACGCTTTTTCGTAAGCCCTGTGAGTTTGTGGCAGGTGCGGCAACGGAAGACCGTTTGCCAAAACCAATCCTGCCGGAGGTGGCGTTTGTTGGGCGCTCCAATGTGGGTAAATCCAGTCTGGTGAATGCGATTCTGCGGCGCAAGGCGCTGGCAAGGGTTTCAAAAACGCCGGGCTGCACCCAGCAGATCAACTTTTTCCAGTTGGCGGAAGACCTGATGATTGTTGACCTGCCGGGCTATGGCTATGCCAAAGCATCCGCGCGTGAGGTTGAGGGCTGGGGACAGTTGATTATTCTTTATTTGACCGGGCGACCAAATTTAAAGCGCGTGATGTTGCTGATTGATGCGCGGCGCGGAATAAAAGATGCGGATATTCAGATTATGACAATTCTGGATGAAGCGGCTGTGAGCTATCAGATTGTGCTGACAAAGCGGGATAAAATTACGGCCAATGATGAGGCTGCGTTGCGGGTGGATATTGAAAATCTTCAAGTGAAACATACGGCGCTGCACCCGGAAATTTTAGTAACCAGCACTGTAAAAATGCAGGGGCTGGACGAGGTGCGATCACTGCTCGCCAGTTTTGTTTAGGTATGTTATGTTGCATGCCTTAAAATTGTATCAGCCACCGGAGGCGTGTGTGGAAGAGCAACCTACCAAGTTAAATCAGGATCAATTCAGCAAAGCCAGGACGCTTTCTGAGGCGTTGCCTTATATGCGTGAATTTGCCGGTGAAACTTTCGTTATTAAATTTGGTGGCAATGCAATGGGCGATGAGGCGCTGGCGCAATGCTTTGCGCGGGATGTGGTGCTGATGAAGCATGTGGGCATTCACCCGATTATCGTGCATGGCGGTGGCCCACAAATTGGGTCTATGCTGGAGCGTCTTGGCATTAAAAGCGAGTTTGTCGATGGTTTGCGGGTGACAACCAAGGACGCGGTGGAAGTGGCGGAGATGGTGCTTTCCGGCAATATTAACAAGCGGATTGTTTCGGATATCAATGCTGCGGGTGGTTGTGCCATTGGGCTTTCCGGCAAGGATGCGAATTTAATTGAGGCAACGCGGATTCGGCGGACAAGGCGGGACTCGGACTCCAATATCGAGAAAATTGTGGATATGGGCTTTGTGGGTGAGCCAACCTATATCAACCCGGATATTTTTCTGGCGCTGGAGGAAACCAACATTATCCCGGTGATTGCACCGATTGGCTTCGGTGAAAATGGTGAAACGTTCAACATCAATGCGGATACGGCAGCCGGCGCGATTGCTTCTGCCTTAGCGGCGCGGAAGCTGATTATGCTGACCGATGTTTCCGGCGTGCTGGACAAGGAAAAGCAGCTTATCAGCAAGATGAGTATTGAAGAGGCGCAAAAGCGGATTAAGGACGGTACGATTACCGGCGGGATGATCCCTAAAATTGAGACCTGCATGCATGCGGTGAAAAGCGGGGTGGAGGCTTCCCATATTCTCGATGGGCGGGAGCATCACGCGGTGCTTCTGGAAGTGTTTACCGAAGGTGGCACCGGCACCATGATCAGCTAGCATGCTTTTGCTGCCTTAAGTAATAACTTTTTCGATGCGGTTCTGGTTGACTTGTTTGGATTGATCATCCTGTTCCCAGGGGCGGATGGTGGAAGGATGGCCAAAATAATAGCCTTGCAAATAATCCACGCCAAGATTCATCAATAATTTTGCTTCTTCTCCGGTTTCAACACATTCGGCAACGGTTTCAACGCCGTAGGAGTGGTTGAAATCCAGCAATGCTTTAATGAAGATAAGGTTTTCGGAGTTTTCGGCGATGCCGCGAACATAGGCGCCGTCAATTTTCACAATATCAACGGAGAGGCTTTTGAGCTGGCGGAAGGAGGTATAGCCCGCACCGAAATCATCCAGTGCCACTTTCACACCAAGTGATTGTAATGCGGCAACAAAATAAGCAGTTTGGCGCATGTCGTGCTGGGCGGCGGTTTCAGTGATTTCAACAATTAATCTGGAGGCGATGTTTGGATCCTGCAAAAGTTGCGTGCAGGTTTTAAGCCATTTCGGATCATCCGTGGTCATGTTTGAGATGTTAAAACCAAGGGTGGCATCCGGATGATTGGCAAGCTCTTCAATGATGCGCTCTAAAACATAGCCGTCAATCACGTCAATCACGCCCATTTTTTCGGCCACCGGAATCAGGTTGCCGGCGGAGCGGATGGCGCCATCCTCATCTTCCATGCGCAACAGGCATTCATAGCTGTAAATACCCCCGGTGCGCGTATCCACCAGCGGCTGGTAGGCCATATGGATTTTACCCTGCCGGAAAGCGCTTTGCAGGTAATTGAGCTGGCCAACTTCTTCTCTGGAATCCAGATGTTCTTTTTTGGCATCCTGATAATCAACATAAAACTCAGCGGCTTTGGATTTTGCAGAGGAAAGCGCCAGATAGGCCTTATTCAGGGCATCTTCGGCATTTTCCGCGTGAATGGGGAAATGCACCGTGCCGATGGAGCAGCGCAGATGGATGGGCTCTTCAAAGGAAGGGTTGCTGTAAAGCTGGATGCGGCGCAGGATGCGGTCAATCACCAGCTCCGCTTCCGTCTGTGAATGGTTATTCAGAATGATGCCGAACTGGTCAATGGCGATACGACAGATTGTATCCCCCTCGCGCAGGATGCTGGAAAGATGGATCTTTAACGCGTCCATAATGCGATCGGCAAAATCCGGCGTATACCATGTCATGAGCATGGAGAGATTGTCGATTGAGATTTTCATCAGAACGCTGTTGCGATGATGCAGCTTGGCATTATCAAAGGCTTCAGCGGTGCGCGCGCGGAACAGTAGGCTTTCATATTGTGCATGCATAAAATATTGGCGCTGTTGTGAGATATGCGACAAGGGCTGTGTTTTAACGATTTCGGGGCGCTCATTAGAGGTGATGGTGCCGATGCAGATAGTGTGGCCATCTTCACGGCGCACCGTGCCGCGATCCCGAATGGTGGTCAGGTGGCCATCCTGCGTTTTGATACGGTAAAGCCGGCGATAATCTCCACCGGCGCGGATGGAAGTTTCCAGCGAGGTGGTGAATTTTTGGCGGTCTTCCGGCAGGATGCTGTCGGTGAAGGATTTCGTGGTGGAAAGATTGGGAAGTGTCCCGGTTGGAAAAACATCTTCCAGCCTGCCAGACCAGGTAATTTCCCCGGTTTGGGTGTCCCAGCTGTAAACGGCGCTGCGAGCTTTACTGAGCGCGAGTTTGAATTTCTCTAATTCCTGCATCCGCCCAGTCTACTCCTGATGTGGCACTGAAACAAGATGACTGCCGTGAAAATAAGAGTAATTATCATTATTCTCCACCAACGCAGCATTGGAAACACGACTGCCACGGGCGGTTTTTACTTGAACCCGCGCCGGATTTGTGGCATTGCAGGCTTCCATTTCAGGCGCAAGGCATGCCTCGTTATGGATAATTTGATCCCACAGGAGTGTGAAATGCCAAAAATGAAAAGTAAAAGCGGCGCGAAAAAGCGCTTCTCTCTCACAGCGAAAGGCAAGGTTCGCGCAAACCAGTCCGGCAAACAGCACGGTATGGTGAAGCGGACGAATGACCAGATTCGTAATCAGCGTGGCACGACCATTCTGAATGAATCCGATGCGAACATCGTTCGTGGCTTTTTACCATACCGTAAAAAGCACAGCTAAACAGATTTGAAAGAGACAGGAGAAGCATATGGCTCGCGTTAGAACAGGTACGATTCGTCGTGCAAAACATAAAAAAGTATTAAAATTAGCAAAAGGTTTTCGTGGCCGCGCTAAGAATTGTTATAAATCAGCAATTCAGCGTGTTGAGAAAGCACTGCAATATCAATATCGTGATCGTCGCAATAAGAAGCGCGATTTCCGCCGCCTTTGGATTGCGCGGATCAATGCCGGCGTGCGTGAGCATGGTTTGGTTTATTCACAGTTTATCAATGGCTTGAAGCTGGCAGAGATTGAGCTGGATCGTAAAATTCTTTCCGAGCTGGCAATCAGTGAACCGGCTGCTTTTAAAGAGCTGTGCGAGATTGCCTCCAAGCAGCTGGAATCAAAAAAGAAAGCCGCTTAATCTTCAAGGCTTGTTCAAATCTATCGCCCGCTGCAAATGACAATTTTCTGCGTTTCCGTTTCTCATGTACCATTATGTACACTGCGATACGGTTCTCGAAAATTGTCATTTTCGCAGGGCGCTAGCTTGAACATTGTCTAACATTAGATAAGGAATTTCGCGATGAGCGCGGATAATCTTTCCCAGTTGAAACAGGATGCCGAGGCGGCGATTGCAGGGGCTTCCGACCTTGCTGCACTGGATGATGTGCGCGTGGCCTATCTTGGAAAATCCGGTTCCATTTCAGCGCAGATGAAGAAAGTTGGTGGCCTGCCACCGGAAGAGCGTAAAACATTCGGCGCGGAAGTGAATGCGCTGCGTAATGCGGTGACGGAGGTGCTTGAGGCGCGGAAGTTATTGCTGGAGAAGGAGGCGCTGGCGCAGAAGCTTGCTTCCGAGGCGTTGGATATGTCCTTGCCGGCACGGCCGGAAGTGCAGGGTAGCATTCATCCGATCAGCCATGTGATTGAGGAGATAGAGGTAATTTTTGCGGAGATGGGCTTCATGGCTGTTGCAGGGCCGGATGTGGAGAGCGACTGGAATAATTTCGAAGCGTTGAACTTTCCAGCCAATCACCCGGCGCGTGAAATGCAGGATACGTTTTTTATGGAAGCGGCGGACGATGAAGGCAAGCCTTACGTGCTGCGGACGCATACGTCATCGGTGCAGATACGGCATATGACGGAGCATGGCGCGCCATCGCGGATTATCTGCCATGGGCGTACCTATCGCTGTGATTCCGACCAGACCCACAGCCCGATGTTCCATCAGGTGGAAGGGCTGGTGATTGAGAAGCGGGTTCATATGGGGCATTTGAAATGGACGCTGCAAAGCTTCCTCAACCGTTTTTTCGAGCAGGATGATATTCCGATTCGTTTCCGGCCAAGTTTCTTCCCGTTTGTGGAGCCGGGCGCGGAGGTGGATATTGGCTGCACCAAGGGGCAGGGCACTTTGAAAATTGGTGCGGGTGATGACTGGCTGGAAATTCTGGGCTGCGGCATGGTGCATCCGAATGTGCTGAAATCCTGCGGGATTGACCCGAAGGAATATCAGGGCTTTGCTTTTGGCATTGGAAT
Organism: Alphaproteobacteria bacterium; assembly: GCA_030429725.1. Taxonomy (GTDB): domain Bacteria; phylum Pseudomonadota; class Alphaproteobacteria; order Rickettsiales; family UBA8987; genus JAUIEX01. The sequence goes on along the minus strand of JAUIEX010000051.1, from coordinate 6,565 downwards.
TGAGCGGCTGGCGATGCTGAAATATGGCGTGAGCGATTTGCGGACTTTCTTTGAAGGGGATGTGCGCTGGCTGGAGCATTATGGTTTTGCACCTTTGGGAGAGGCGGCATGAAATTTACGCTTTCCTGGCTGAAAGAATTTCTGGAGACGGACGCCACGCTGGAGCAGGTGAGTGAGACGCTGACCTCCATCGGGCTGGAAGTGGAAGAGATTGTGGATAATGCCGCCGCGCTGGCGCCGTTTAAGGTGGCGCGGATTGAGCAGGCAGCGCCGCACCCGGATGCGGATCGCTTGCAGGTTTGCCAGGTGAATACGGGTGATGAGGTGTTGCAGATTGTGTGTGGTGCGCCCAATGCGCGCGCGGGAATTTATGTGGCGCTGGCGCCGGTTGGCGCGGTGATTCCCGCCAATGGCATGAAAATTATTGCCAGCGAGATTCGCGGCGTGAAAAGCAATGGCATGCTGTGTTCTGCCTCTGAACTGGGGCTTGGGCAGGATTCTGACGGTATTATTGAACTGCCGGAAGGGGCTGAAATTGGCACTGCCGCTGCGCCTGTTCTGGGTGCGGATGACCCGGTTATCGAGATTGCAATCACGCCGAATCGCGGGGATTGTCTTGGGGTTTATGGCATTGCGCGGGATCTGGCCGCCGCCGGACTTGGCACGTTGAAACCGCTTGATGTGCCGGCGATTGACCATGGCGCCGAGAGTGGAATGAGCATTGCTATTGAGGAAGATGAAGCTGCATTGTTCATTGGCTGCGTGGTGAAGGATGTGAAGAATGGTCAAAGCCCGGACTGGCTGAAGCGCCGTTTGGAATCGATTGGGCAGAAGTCAATTTCCAGGCTGGTGGATATCACCAATTATCTGACATTTGCCTATGGCCGCCCGGCGCATCTTTATGATTTGTCAAAGCTGAAAGGTGATTTGACGATGCGTTATGCCAAAGAGGGTGAGAAATTTAAAGCGCTGGATGAAAAGGAATATGTGCTTTCATCTGAGGATGTGGTGATTGCGGATGAGGCCGGCATTGTGGCGCTGGGCGGTATTATTGGCGGGCTGGAAAGCGGCGTGAGCGACGCAACAACGGACATATTGCTGGAAATTGCGGTGTTTGATCCGGTTAAGATTGCAAAAACCGGGCGGCGGCTTGGCATCCTTTCCGATGCGCGTTACCGCTTTGAGCGTCATGTGCCCAAAGGTTTTGCGCGCGATGGTGCGGCGCTGGCCTTGGGGTTGATTCAACAGCTTTGCGGCGGCGCGGCTGCTTCACTGGTGGTTGCGGGAGAGGATAAAGAAGCGCCGCGTCGTCTGTCTTTCCCATTGCATGATATTGTGCGGATGCTGGGTGTGGATGTGCCGAAAGCGGAGGTGACAGCTATTCTGCAGCGGCTTGGTTTTGAGGTTAAAGATGCCGGAGATGCGCTTGATCTGGCGATTCCTTACTGGCGTCCGGATGTAGCCATTGCGGAAGATATTGTGGAAGAGGTGGCGCGGATTCATGGCTTTGAAGCGCTGCCGGAAACGATGCTGCCGGCTGTTTCCTTACCACGGGGTGGGGCGAAAATGTCGCGTGAGTCCGTTCTGCGACGGGTGGCGGCAATGCGGGGAATCAGTGAGGTGATCAGCTTTTCCTTTATGAATAGCAAAATTGCAAAATTGTTTGATATGCGCGCGGATGTGCGATTGGCGAACCCAATTTCAGCGGAGCTGGACGTGTTGCGGCCATCCATTGTGCCGAATTTGCTGCAGATGGCGGCGCGTAATCTGGCGCGGGGCGCCAATGCCGCGCGTTTGGCGGAAATTGGCCCGGTCTTTTTTGGGGCAAAGCCAACACAGCAGGCCACGCAAATGGCGTTGCTGCGTGTGGGGCAGCATGTGGCGGAGCATGTGCAGGGCAAGGCGGAAAAGCCGGATGTGTTCCATGCGCGCGGGGATGCGGAAGCCGTGTTGGTGGCATTGGGCGTGAGTGTTGATTCACTGCGCGTGGACGCGGAAGCCGCGCCCGAATATTACCATCCCGGGCGAAGTGCTGCGCTGGTGCAGGGCAAACAGGTGCTGGCTTATTTTGGGGAGCTGCATCCTTCCATTCTGCAGGAGATGGATGTGAAAGCCGCCGCTATGGCAGTGGAAATACTGTTGGATAATGTGCCGGCCAAGCGCAAAAAGGGCACCACTCGCCCGGCCTACCAGCCTTCTTCCCTGCAGCCGGTGACGCGTGATTTTGCCTTTGTGGTGAAAGCGGATATGGCGGCGGAGGATGTGCTGCTGGCGGTGAAAAAGGCAGATAGAAAGTTACTTTCAGATGTGCAGCTTTTTGATGTGTATCAGGGCAAAGGGCTGGCGGAGGATGAAAAATCACTCGCATTGCGGGTGACACTTCAGCCCAGAAATGAAACGCTGGATGAAACCGCGCTGGAGGCCGTTTCCGCTGCGATAATCAGCAATGTTGAGAAATTAACGGGCGGCAGGTTGCGCGCTTAATCAACCATTTAGGCTGCGGCTGCCGGGCTTGTTTTGAATGCCCGCGATGCGCGGATTCAGCTCATCGCCGGGAGAGGCATCCCCCTGGTAATGAATATCTGCGGTGGTGTGCAGTGTGTCATCCTTGTTTGTTTCGTTGATGGCCATGGCAACGAAGCCGGCAAATTTGCCGATGAGAGACTTGGATTTCATAAGTTTCGCAATGATATCATGGGAGTTGGGTGAGGCTGCACGTTCTTCCGGTTTTTGGGTCTCTTGTAGTGTTGGTGACTTTGGCGCCGGTGGTGGCTCGATGGTGGTGGCGAAGGCGGCGATGTTACCCGCAGTTTGAAAGGCCTCCCCTAATTCTTTGGCTCGCACATTGGCTAACGGATCAACAATGTAAAGGTCAGAATAGCTTGATAGCCATGTTTCAAGCAGTGTTTCCGTTACGCCGCTGCTTCCGTTGCTTTCGCTGACATAAAGATTGCCATCTTTTTCAAAGACAATACCAATATGGTCGATGCCACGTTCTGAGCGGTCATCGCCCTCAAAATTATGGCTGCCGGTGTTTGCGGCAATAAGTGTTCCTACAGGAAGTGTTGTTGCATTTGCCATGACGTTTTTCACAGGAAAGCCGGAAGTTTCCAAGCCGGAAATAATGCCATCGGAATGGTTGTTAATGACCGATGTAAAATTATCCGGCAATAATGTTGGGTTGGCGTCATAAATCTTTGTTAGAACTCTCTCAACCCAGCCGGAACAGTCAATGCAGTTATCTTCCCCTTTGGCACCAAGCTTGTAGCCCATATGCTGCGCCATTGCGGCGGTGGATTCAGCGGCAATCAGCGTATTAAGAGTGGGGGTTTCTGTCGTGCTTGCTATGTGGGCGGGGATGGAGAGTTGCCCCATATGGCCGCTTACTTGTGCGCCGAGGGCAAAATATTCGGCAATGGCGGTTTCTTTGCTATCTTTAAAAGGAGTTTGGTCTTTGGCAAAATCATGCGCATGCTTGGGGCCAAGTTGCGCAGCAAATAGCAGCCCTTCTTTTGTAATTGGGTAGGTTTTTCCTTCAAACGTAAACTCTTTTTTGTCGATATAACTATAGGTTCCAAGCCGTTCAAACGTTGCTTCGGCGCTTTTAACATAAAGCATGTGAGCATGGTGGTTCAGCTCTTCGCAGTTCATGAACAGCCACGCACCATCCTGACCATTTATTTTTCCATCCTGAATGGTGATGTCTTTGCCAGCATGTGCTTGATTATATTGCTTAACAATTTGCCCGATATCTAGGCCGGTGGATTTCTCAATGGCGGCAACATCCCATGTGCCTTTCCAATCCAGTTTTTTGGTGTTGCTATCCTTATACCATCCCATGTCTGAGAATGCGCCTTCTCCAATTTGATACAGCCCAAGATAGCCGGTTACTTTGCCTTGTTCGGGGTTCAGGGAATGGCTTGTCACAGTCATGTCATTACTTGATTCACGCGCAGCAATGGCGCGTGCTAATGTTTCATGCGTACCGAGTATTGGATGAGCCATGGTTTAAGTATGGCACGGATGGGTTAACAATCCGTTAATCGGACAGGTTTTAAGGCAAAAAATATTTTGGTTAAGCTATTGTTACTTAACGATAAGTGAAAAATTTGCAATCTGATTCATCACATCACGCACGGCGGCCAGCAATTTCAGGCGATTATCCCGCAATTTTGCGTTCTCGTCATTCACGGTAACATTCTCAAAAAAAGCATCGACGGGCTTGCGCAATCTGGCCAATTGCATCATGGCTTCCGTGAAGTTATTTTCTTTAAGTAAATCTTCAATTGGCTCGTCTATCTTTCTGAGTGTATTGAATAAAACCTTTTCTTCACGCTCTTCTAAATGGTTGGCGGAGGGCTTGCCGGGAATGGTTGCATTATCCGATTTTTCAGCCTGTTCCACCATGTTTGTGGCGCGGCCATAGGCCAGCAGCAAATTATCCCCATCTTCGCTGTTGAGGAAATCATTCAGTGCCGCCACACGGTGTACGGCACGGAAAATATCATCCTCCACGCCGCCATCAAACACGGCGTGAATCAGATCATGGCGGATGCCTTCGCCTTTTAGCAAAGCCACCAGACGATCTTCAAAAAACTCCAGCAATTCCAGCGTGATGTCCCGTGGTTTGACTTTAATTTTCTTGCCTTCTTCCGGTTCCTGTTGCTTGAATATACCGGTGGGGTAGTTTTTCAAGGCACGCTCAATCAGGATACGAAGCGGGATAGTTAGCTTATTTTCCAGTATGATACGGATAATTCCAAGTGCCGCGCGGCGGAGGGCAAATGGATCTTTTGAGCCGGTGGGCTTTTCACCAATTGTGAACATGCCGGCCAGCGTATCCATTTTATCCGCCAGTGAAACGGCAATGCTGAGCGGCGCCGTGGGAACCATATCCGAAGGCCCAAGCGGCGCATAATGCTCACGAATGGCGGCGGCAATGGCGGCATCCTCGCCTTGTTCCAGCGCATAGTAAGCGCCCATAACCCCCTGTAATTCAGGGAATTCTCCAACCATTTCCGTCACAAGGTCGGCCTTGGAAAGCCGTGCTGCGCGTTCCACCTCTTCCAGCTTGGCATGCGGAACCCAAACCGCAAGGAACTGCGCCAGCGCCTCAATGCGGGTGGCTTTATCGGCAATGGTTCCCAGCTTAGCATGGAAAGTAACGCCTTGTAATTTAGGGACTAATTTTCCCAGTTTGGTTTGTTTATCCTGCTGCCAGAAAAAGGCGGCATCGGAAAGGCGGGCACGCAGAACACGCTCATTCCCGGCCAGAATATCACCGGTTTCATCCGGAAGATTGGCAACCACGATAAAATGAGGCGCCAGTGCGCCGCCGCTATCCCGCAGGCAGATATATTTCTGATGCGTGCGGATGGAGCTGATCAGCACTTCTTCCGGTAAGTGCATGAATTGCGGTTCAATTTTCCCCATCAGGCAGGTTGGCCACTCCACCAGCCCGGTGATTTCATCCAGCAAAGTTTCATCCACAATGGGCGTAAGATTTTTTTCTTTACTAAGCGACTCAATTTGCTCAATAATTTTGCTGCGCCGTTCTTCGTGATCAACGATAACAAATTGATCTTTAAGTGTTTTTTTGTAAGCAACGAAATGTTCCGCCTTAAAAGATGCCGGGCTTAAAAACCGGTGGCCGAAGCTGGTATTATTGGCTTCCAGCACGCCGAACTTCAGGGAAAGAACCTCCCCGCCAAAGAGCGCGCAGATATTGGTCAGCGGCCGCGCCCAGCGTTCCTGATGGCTGCCCCAGCGCATGGATTTCGGCCAGTTAAATTTGCTCAAAGTGTCATTCAGAATCTCGCTGATAATCTCTTTTGTCGGTCGGCCACGCTCTTCCACAATGGCAAAATAAGTTGGGCTGCCTTTAACATCCTTGATGGTAAGTTTATCCAGCGTTAGGCCGGTGGAGCGGAGAAAGCCGTCAATGGCCTGCTGTGGCGCGTCTGTTTTCGGGCCTTTACGCTCCGTTGTTTTGGTTTCCTGCGTAAGGCTGAGGCCATCGGCAAACAGGGTCAGGCGGCGGGGGGTGACAAAGGTTTTAACCGTTTGCACATAGAGGTTCTGTTCCTTCAATGCGGCCGTTACCTTATCCTTCAACTGCACAGCCGCAGGCAGCTGCATGCGGGCAGGAATTTCCTCAGAAAATAATTCAAGTAAAAGCTCAGCCATTTATTTTATACTACTGATATTATTGTTATTATCGACAAAAACTAATTTAGGTTTATGCGCCTCAGCTTCTTCCGGATTCATGTAAGCGAAAGCGCAGAGAATGACATGATCTCCCGGCTGGCAGAGATGTGCCGCAGCACCGTTAATGCTGATGGTGCCGCTGCCACCGGGCGCGTGGAAAGCGTAGGTGGTGAAGCGCGAGCCATTGGTGATATTATAGACTTCCACATGCTCATTTTCGATGATGCCGGAGGCCTTCATCAGATCGGCATCAATGCCGTATTCTTCGGCCATCTCTTTCATGTGATGACTGGAAACGACCTCAGCGCCTTTTTTACGCGCGTGCTCTTCGACCTGCTCGCAAACCATCTTGCGTAAA
>JAUIEX010000050.1 GCA_030429725.1 Alphaproteobacteria bacterium | reverse complement strand
TGTAACGTAATGGAAACCTGCTGGTTTAGGTGCTGTGAAATGATGGCACGTAAATCAGCATGATGATGCGATGATATCCACTCTTTCACCAGACGGCTGGGCGCGTGAAGAATAATATCCGCGCCTTCCGCATGGCCAAAAGAAAGGCGTGACAGCCAGCTATGATAAGTGGCCTGCCCGGCTTTCTGCTCCAGCGCCTGCATGATCTGCTGCCAGCCGCTTTGGAGGCGCAGCGCAAGGTTGCTTTCGCAATGTGTGTCATGACTGAGTGGTGAAGTGTGCGGCATTAATTTTGTCTCCATGGCAGGTTTGCAGCACGCCAGCCATTGACCGTGCCGCGTTGCCCTTGCTCATTTTGGTCGCCATCAAATCCATGCATAACATTATTAACGTTCACATAGCCGGCCTGAACACAGGCAGCGGCAGCCTCACCGGAGCGCCCACCTAATTTGCAGATAAAATAAAGGGGCGTTTGTGGGTGTGGCGCCGTTTGCCGCAATGTTGGAATGAATTGCTCATTGGGCGTCATTTTAGGATAGACGCGCCAGGAAATCATGAGTGGATCTTTGCGGAGGGAGGAGAGATCCGGAACGCCGACAAATTGCCATTCCGGCGCGGAGCGCACGTCGACAAGGATGGCATTGCGGTCATCTTTAAGTGCTTCCCATGCCGCAGCAGGGCTGCAGGACTGAATCATGCCATTGATTGTGCCGACTTGTGGCATATGCTGTTCTCTCTCCCAATATTTTTGCCGTTAGATCACAAAGACCGAAAGGCAAAATAATAGCGCATCCAAAAACCATGTTTTTGGAGGAATCTTAGAAATCTGCCGGCCTCTTCCAAGCCAAATGCAGACGATAAGATCGCATGCTATCGTATGTTCCCAACCTGCTGCTTTATTTGCAGCCTGCCCATCTAAACTACCTGCTTATCTGAAAGCCACAAGGGGGAAAATGCCCAAAACACGAATTAATGATGGCCTCATTATTAACCCTATAGGATCATTGTTTTTTTAGCGGCGCATATCCGGCTAAGTGTGTTTTATGCTATCATCAAAAAAACTATGTATATCAATATATAGTCATTATAATGCAATCTAATACCAGATATAGTGGTAAAGCGGCAAGTGATTGAAAAATAGGTATTACACTTTAGGCGAAACTTTTTGTAATATTGAACAACTAAAAAGTGTTGTTGGTGGCATGAGGGAGGCTGTTTCAAAGAGGGTAAGGTTTGTTTCCGTTGCGGAATGAATGGCGCGGAGAATTTTCCATTGTGCGGGGCGGTGGTCTGTGCCCTTTTACTTGCCTGCAACGCCACAAGGCGGTAAGCCACTGCTATGGGATATTTTGTGGTACTTTTGGCAATGCTGGCGGGCACGTGGTATGTGCTTTCTGGCTATGAAACCAGTTTTTTTCTGGTTTCAGGTGGCATTTCCGCGCTGGTGGTTGGGGCGTTGGCATTTAAGATGCAATTGCACCGGAAGCGTGCCGTTCCGGCAGTGATTAATTATTACAGCCCGATTTACTTCCTCTGGCTGTTTAAGGAAATTGTAAAATCCAGTCTGGTGGTAACGGCGCGTGTCTGGCAGGTGGAGCCGGATATCTCACCCCAGACTTCCTGGGTTTCCATGAAGCAGACTTCCGATGTTGGTCGCGCCACGCTGGCCAATTCCATTACCTTAACTCCCGGCACGGTTTCACTGGATGCGCGTGAAGATAGTGTGCGGGTGCATGCGTTATTGCATGGTGATCTTGTTCAGCTTCAGAAAGGGGCGATGGATGGCAAGGTTAAAAAACTGGTGCAGAGGGCAGGATGAGTTTAGCGATTGTGTGTGTGATGGTGCTGATAACCATGGTGTTGGTGATGATTGCCGCGTATCGTGGGCCAACCACCTATGACCGTTTGCTGGCCGCCAATCTGTTCGGCACGAAGACGATGGTGCTGATTGCGCTGCTGACGGTGTTCTGGGGTGATATGATGTATCTGGATGTGGCGCTGGTTTATGCGCTGGTGAATTTTATCGCGACTCTGGCGCTGCTGAAATATTTCAAATATCACGGGCTGGGCGATGTGGATGCGGTGAAAAAAGGTGGCGATCATGGTTGAGCTGATAGGAAACGGCCTGCTTCTTCTTGGCGGCTTTGTGGTGCTTACTGCCGGGGTGGGTATGCTGCGCATGCCCGATTTTTACACGCGGATTCATCCGGCCGGTATGGGAGATTCCTTAGGGCTTCCATTAATATTGCTGGGCATTGCCGTTTTGCGTGGTAGCGTTGATATTGTCACGCTGAAATTACTTTTTCTGATGTTATTTTCAATGGTTACCAGCTCCACGGCTTCGCATGCGCTGGCCAAGGCGGCCTGTGTTTCCGACCTTAAGCCGCTGGGGATGGTTATTCCAAGGCGTGGCCGCGCGCATTTAAATGATCCTGACGGGGTACTTAAAAATGACTTTCATGTGGACGCCAAAACCTATCGGGACAAGGCGAAATAGCATGGCACGGAAGGAAGCAACAATAAGCCGGTGCGGGGTGGTATGATGGCACTATTTGCAGGATTGGACTTGGCCGGTATCGTGAATATGGCGTTGTTAACGATGCTGGTTTTTGCCGCTTGTATGGTGGCCAGCAGCCGTAATTTGCTTAAAGCCACGGTGTATCTGACAATCTATAGCCTTATTATGGCGCTGGCATATCTGATTTTATCCGCGCCGGATGTGGCCATTACCGAAGCGGCTATTGGCGCGGGTGTCAGTACGTTATTATTGCTGGCAACCATGCTGATTGTGGGTGAGGATATTAAGGAATCTAAGAGCAATGCCGCCATTCCTTTATTAATCATCCTCTTTACCGGTCTGGCATTGGTGATGGCTTCGGCGGAGCTTCCGGTGGTGGGGGACGCGCAGGCGGTGACAAACCTTCATGTTGCGCCCTATTACATTGCGAACACGGCCGGAGATATGGGCTTTCCTAATATCGTGACTGCCGTGCTTTCCAGCTATCGCGGGTTTGATACTTTCGGTGAAGTGGTGGTGGTGTTTACGGCGGCAATTGCCATCCTGCTGCTGATTGGCCGGGATGAAGATGAGACGGGAAAGCGCTAAAAAATACGTTTTTTTGCAGCGCGTGATTGACGCGTCACCTAGGGTGGAGTAGCTATGCGGTATGACTGAAACGATTCCCTTTCCACGCGTGTTGTTGAAACTTTCCGGTGAGGCACTGATGGGCGATCAGGGGCATGGTCATGATCTGATAACCGTTAACCGTATTTGTCAGGAAATTCAGGCGGTGGTGGAGGCTGGTCGGCAGGTTTGTCTGGTGGTGGGCGGCGGTAATATTTTTCGTGGAATGAAAGCGGCGGAATCCGGCATGGAGCGTGCCAGCGCCGATTATATGGGCATGTTGGCCACGGTGATGAATGCGCTGGCGCTGCAGAATATTCTGGAGCAACTTGGCACGGAAACGCGGGTGCTTTCGGCGATTCGGATGGATTCAGTCTGTGAGCCTTACATTCGCCGACGGGCAATTCGCCATATGGAGCGCGGGCGGGTGGTGATTTGCGCCGCCGGAACGGGCAATCCTTATTTTACCACGGATACGGCGGCTGCGTTACGCGCCATTGAGCTGGATTGCGATGTGCTGCTTAAAGGCACGCAGGTGGATGGGGTGTATGATAAAGACCCGAACAAACATGCGGATGCGGTGCGCTATACCGATCTGGGTTATCGGGAAGTGCTTTCGAAGGATTTAAAGGTAATGGATGGTGCGGCCATTGCGCTGGCGCGTGAGAATGACCTGCCCATTCTGGTTTTTTCCATCCACACGCCGGGGGCATTTAAAGATGCGCTTTCCGGCAATGGAAAATTTACATTGATTGAAAATAAGAGCAAGCGTGACGCTGCCTGAATTTTCGGAAAATGAAGTAACTGTGAAGGGGACGCTATGACGATCGACATGAAAGAAATTGAACGCCGGATGCATGGGGCGGTGGATACATTTCAGAAAGAACTTTCCGGGCTGCGCACCGGGCGTGCTTCTGCCGGGCTGGTGGAGCATGTGGTGGTGGATGTTTACGGTGCTAAAATGCCGCTGAATCAGGTGGCCACCGTCAGCGTGCCGGAGGCAAGGATGATTACGCTGCAGGTATGGGATAAAAGCAATGTTTCAGCGGTGGAGAAAGCGATTATGAATGCCGATCTTGGCATTACGCCTTCTTCGGATGGGCAGCTGATACGCCTGCCGCTTCCGGATTTAACCGAAGAGCGCCGCAAAGAGCTGGCCAAGCTGGCCGGAAAATATGCCGAGCAGCAACGTGTTGCGGTGCGTAATGTGCGCCGGGATGGCATGGAAGCCGTGAAGAAGGCGGAGAAAGACGGTGAAATTTCAGAAGATGAGCAGCGTGCTTACAGCGATGATGTGCAGAAATTGACGGATCGTTTTGTCGGACAGATTGATACCATGCTGGCTGACAAGGAAAAGGATATCATGACGGTTTAAAGCGCTGCCTTGTTGCTTTAGCTGAATTTTATCATGGCGCATCATGTGGCAATCATCATGGACGGCAATGGCCGTTGGGCTAAAAAGCGGCTGATGCCACGCACGATGGGGCACCGAAAAGGAGCGGAAGCGGCGCGATCCGTGATTGAAGCCTGCCCGAAACTGGGCGTGAAGATACTGACACTCTATGCCTTTTCTTCGGAGAACTGGCAGCGGCCGCAGGATGAGGTGACGGAGTTAATGCAATTGCTGCGGCATTATTTGGGCAAGGAGCTGCAAAATTTGCATCAGAACAAGGTGCGGCTGTGTTTTATCGGAAATCGCGACTATCTGGAGGAGGATATTCAGCAACAGCTTCTGGCGGCTGAAAAACTGACGCAGGCCAATGACGGGCTGATTCTTCAGGTGGCGCTGAGTTATGGCAGCCGTGATGAAATGCTGCGTGCAGTGCGGGATTATGCGGCGGATGTGCAGGCCGGAAAGGTGGCGCCGGATCAGCTTTCGGCGGCGAAGTTTGAAACCTATCTGGATACGGCGGGTATTGCCGATCCTGACCTGCTGATTCGCACCGGTGGAGAGCAGCGTTTGAGTAATTTTCTGCTGTGGCAATCGGCATATACGGAGCTTTATTTTACGGAAATTTTATGGCCGGATTTTGATATGGCCTGTCTGGAAGCGGCATTGGCGGAATATGCCAAGCGGGAGCGTCGCTTTGGCCGAACGGAACAGGTGGGTGAGGCAGTGAATGTAACCACCATCCATGCAGAGCAGGTTTAAGCGCGATGTTGCAGCGCATTGTGATGAGCATTCCGATGATTGCTGTGGCGCTGGCGGCGTTGTGGCTTGGTGGTGTTTATTTTGCCGCTTTATTGGGCGCGGTGGCGCTTGGCTGCGCATATGAATGGCAGCGTCTGACAAATAATCAGCCTTATGCATTGTTCTGGAATCTGGTGGGGGTGGGCTATATTGGCCTGGCGGTATATGCGCTTTTTGTGTTTCGTGGTGTAGAGACACCGCGCGCGGAAAGTGGCCTGCATTTTACCCTGTTTTTATTTGTGGTGGTGTGGGCAACCGATATTGGCGCTTATTTTTCCGGCAAAGCGATTGGTGGCCCAAAAATCTGGCCGCGCATCAGCCCGAAAAAAACCTGGGCCGGGCTGATTGGCGGCATGCTGGCGGCATGCCTTGCCGGGGCGGTTCATTCTTATCTGGTGCAAACGGTGATCTGGCCGCATGCGGCACTGGCAATGGTGTTTGCCGTGGTGGCGCAGGTGGGAGATTTCTTTGAAAGCTGGCTGAAGCGCCGGGCAAATATCAAGGATAGCGGCAGCATTCTGCCCGGTCATGGCGGGCTGCTGGATCGGGTGGATGGGTTGCTGGCAGTGGCGCCGGTGGCGTTATTGCTGTGGTATCTTCGTCCGATGATGGGGTAGGTGCTGTTACGATGAAAACCGTTACATTACTTGGCGCAACCGGAACCATTGGCCAGAACGCCCTTTCCATTATTGAAGCGGCCTCGGAGCAGTTTAACCTGTATGCGGTGACGGCAAAGCGGAATGTGACGGCTTTGGCGCTGGCGGCGAAAGCGCATCATGCCAAAGTGGCGGTGATCGAAGATGAATCCTGTTACGGTGCATTGAAGGATGCATTATCCGGGGAGCAGGTGGAGGTGCGTGCGGGAATTTCCGCTTTGTGTGACGTGGCGGCCGCGGCGGAGATCACCATCAGCGGCATTGTGGGGGCGGCGGCGTTAAAGCCGACACTGGCTGCCATTGAAGCCGGGCGGCAAGTGGGGCTGGCGAATAAGGAATGTCTGGTTTGTGCCGGGGATTTGCTGATGCAAAAGGTAAAGCAACATGGCGCCACCATCATCCCGGTGGATTCGGAGCATAATGCGATTTATCAATGTATTGCCGCCAATGATGAAAGGCATATCACGAAGGTGACACTAACGGCCTCCGGCGGGCCGTTTCGTGATTGGACAAAAGAGCAGATGGCAATCGTGACGCCCGCCCAGGCGGTGAAACATCCGAACTGGGTAATGGGGGCGAAAATATCCGTGGATTCTGCCACTATGATGAATAAAGGGCTGGAGCTGATTGAGGCGCGGCATTTATTTGATCTGCAACCATCGCAGCTGGATGTGCTGGTGCATAAGGAATCCATGATTCACGGGCTGGTGGAATATGAAGATGGCGCGGTGGTGGCGGGTATCAGCCAGCCGGATATGCGGATTCCTCTGAGTTATGCGCTTCATTGGCCGGCGCGTGGCGTGAGCGGCGCGGAGCGGTTAAACTTAGCGGAAATTGGCAGCTTAAGTTTTGAAGCGCCGGACGAGAAACGCTTTCCCGCCCTCCGGCTGGCGCGGCAGGTGATGCAGGCTGGCGGTGCCGCACCCTGTATTTTTAATGCAGCCAATGAGGTGGCCGTGGCCGCGTTTTTGGAGAGGAAAATTGGTTTTTTAAAGATTGCAAACCTTGTTGATGCTACATTAAACAGCATGGGCGCAACTAAATGTCATTCCATTGAAGCGCTGATGGCGGTGGATTTGGAAGCGCGTGAGATGGTAAAATCCCTGCTTCATCAGGGCTGAATTTTGTGCAGTAAAAAGAATGGTAAGCACATCCTTTCCCGGGGGCTTTGGGCATGAGTTAGGTGATTTTTTGCCGCCTGAAATTTCTTTTGGTAATGGTAAAACAACCATAGAACAGTAGCTTGCATCATTTTTTAAATAAGCCACTATACCCACCATGCGATAAGCATTAAGTATAGTTTCATGGACTTATTACAAATCATTATACATAACTTCTTTTCTTTCATCGTTATCATTTCATTTATCGTGTTTATTCATGAGTTTGGCCATTATTGGGTTGCTAAAAAATGCGGCGTGAAGATTGATGCCTTTTCCATTGGCTTTGGCCCGGAAATTTTCGGCTGGAATGACAAATCCGGTACGCGCTGGAAAATCTCCGCCGTGCCGCTAGGTGGTTATGTGAAAATGCATGGCGATGAAAATGCCGCCAGCGTGCCGGATCAGGCAAAGCTTAACGCCATGAGTGTAGAGGAAAAATCTGGTTCACTCCATGCGCAGAATGTCTGGAAGCGCATGGCGATTGTGGGTGCGGGGCCGGCGGCTAATTTCATTCTGGCGATTGTGATTTTAACCGGATTTTTTATGGCCTATGGCCGTATGCAGACCAGCTCCATCGTCGGCAACGTGATGGAAGACAGCCCGGCGCAGGAAGCCGGATTGATAGCAGGGGACTCGATTCTTTCCATTCGCGGGGAGAAGATTTCACGCTTTGAGGATATTGTCTCCATTGTCAGCCTGAATGCGGATGTGCCGCTGGAGGTGGTGATTGACCGCGATGGCGTGCAGCAGACATTAAGTGTGACACCGCGCGCCACGGAGGTGGAAAATGTTTTCGGAGAGAGTGACAAGCGTGGCCTGATCGGCATCAGCCCGGCAGTGCGTGGCGATCATCAAACGCTTTCTTTTGTGCCGGCGGTGGGGCATGCGGTTGCCGAGACATGGCATATGAGCATCCGCACGTTGGAGGCGCTCTGGCAGATGGTGACCGGCCAACGCCCGGCGGATCAGCTTTCCGGCATTCTGCGTATCGGGGATTATTCCGGCAAGGCAGTGGATATGGGCACACAGATGGTGCTGTGGTTTATGGCGGTTTTATCGATTAATCTGGGGTTGATTAATTTGTTCCCGATCCCGATGCTGGATGGTGGGCATCTCGCAATATACACAGTGGAGGCACTTCGTGGCCGTCCATTGCCGGAAAAGGTTCAGGAATATTGTTTCCGGTTCGGTTTTGCCGTACTGATAGGGTTAATGTTGTTCGCAACATTTAACGATTTGAAACATTTTGGAGTGTTCTAAATGGCTGTTTTATCAAGGTTTCATCTGTTCTTAGCCATCATTTTTACACTGATTGCGCTGGCGGCCGTATTTTCCGCCGCCACGGCACAATCCGTGATTACGGTTTCAAATATTGAAGTGCAGGGCAATCAGCGGATTGAAGATGAGACAATCAAAAGCTTTTTCGGCATTCATGAAGGGCAGCGCATTACCCCGCAGGATGTGGATGAGGGATTAAGTGCGCTTTTCCGCTCCAACCAGTTTGCGGATGCGTCCGTTTCACTGCGTGGCTCAAAACTGGTGATTGATGTGGTTGAAAACCCGGTGATTTCGTTGATTTCTTTTGAGGGCAATAAACGCCTGCAGAATGATGAGTTGCAACAGGAAATTGGCTTGCGCCCACGGGATGTATTCACTCAGGCAAAATTGTTGGCGGATACGAAGCGCGTTCAGGAGCTTTACCGCCGCAGCGGGCGTTATCTGGTGAAGGTTGATCCGAAAATCATTAATCTGGAGCAGAACCGGGTGAATCTGGTGTTTGAGATTGATGAGGGGCAGAAGGCTACGATTGCACGCGTGGATTTTGTTGGAAATGGGGCAATCTCAGGTGATAAATTGCGTAATGTGGTGCGTACGAAGGAGACCAAATGGTGGCGTTTCTTCAGCAGTGACGACAATTACGATCCGGATCGTTTAGCATTTGATCAGGAATTATTGCGCCGATACTATGTGGCCAACGGTTATGCGGATTTCCGTGTGGCGGATACGCGCGTGGAGCTGTCCCCGGATCAGGAATCCTTCTTTGTTACTTTTGTTGTGGATGAGGGTGCGGCCTATAATTTTGCGGAAATTCATGTGGAAAGCGAAATTCCGGATATCAGCACCGAAGAATTGGCGGAAGTGGCTGTTTCCCATGAGGGCGAGATGTTTAATGCCGAAGAAGTTGAGAAAACCGTGACGGCAATTACGGATCGTCTGGGTGATCTGGGCTATGCTTTTGTGCAGGTGGATCCGCGCTATAACCGCAATCCGGAAGATAAAACCATCGGCATTGATTATGTGGTGCAGCAGGGGCCGCGCGTTTATATTGAGGAAATTAACATTGTGGGCAATGTGCGGACACTTGATGAAGTGGTGCGCCGGGAGTTCCTGTTGGCGGAAGGCGACCCTTACAATGCTTCCAAGTTAAAACGCTCGGAGCAGCGTGTGCGCAATCTTGGCTTCTTCTCGGATGTGAATGTTAAAAATCTGCCGGGAAGTTCGCCGGATAAGGCACGGATTCAGCTGGCGGTGGAGGAGCAATCCACAGGGGAGTTAACGTTTGGTGCGGGTTTCTCCACTGCCGATGGTGCGTTGGGTGATGTGAGTGTTGTGGAGCGTAACCTGCTTGGAAAAGGTCAATATCTGAAATTGAACTTCACGGCCGCTTCTTCACGTCAGCAGGTGGATATCAGCTTTACCGAACCCTATTTTATGGGCAAGGATATTGCCGCCGGGTTTGATTTGTTCAAGATTCAGCGTGATGGAAATTCATCTCGTACTAACCGGACATTTGATGATGAAATTCTGGGTGGAACGGTGCGCGCTTCTTATCCTATTACGGAATATCTGACGCATTCCGTGCGTTATTCACTGCGTGAGGATACGATTTCTGATGTGGATAGTGCAGCCTCTCAATTCATCCAGCGTCAGGAAGGAACAAACGTAACGTCCCTGGTTGGCCACTCGTTCATTTATGACAAGCGGGATAACCGCCAATTGCCACGGGACGGTTACTTCATTCGCCTGAATCAGGATGTTGCCGGGCTTGGTGGGGATTCAAAATTCTTCCGTCATGAGGTGCGCGGTGCGATGTATCAGCCGCTGGATGATGAAAAGGATTATGTGGTGAAACTCTCCGGGAATGCCGGTCACATTGCCGGGTTTGGTGGTGAGGATGTGCGGATTAACCATCGCTTCTTTGTTGGAAATAACGAAGTGCGTGGGTTTGATAATGAAGGGATTGGCCCGCGGGATTCAGCTTCCGGTGATCCGCTGGGTGGTAATATTTATGCCGCGGCCAGTGCGGAAGTTGGCTTCCCACTTGGTTTGCCGGAAGAGCTTGGCTTCCGTGGCGCGTTATTTGCCGATGCCGGAACGCTCTACGAATCCGATGAGGTTAGCACGGCCACAAGTACCGTGTTAGACAGCAACGCATTGCGGGCATCGTTGGGGGTTGGCCTCAGCTGGAATTCACCGCTTGGGCCAATTCGTATTGATTTCTCGGAGGCCGTTGCCAAAGAGGATTACGACGAAACGGAAACCGTGCAATTTAGTTTTGGCACGCGCTTCTAAAAATCATCGCCGGCAGAAGTGATTAAGCTCTATACGAGCGGATTATTCTATGCTAGCCATCAGTTAACGGATTTGGAAGTTTACAAGGGGTTTTTATATGTTCCGCATTGTTTTGTTTACACTGGTTTTAATCATAGGCCTGAATGTTAGTGCAGAGGAAATGGCCGTAAAGCCGCTGGTTGCCGTGGTTGATATTCAGAAAATTGTTGAAGAATCAAAGGCCGCTAAGAAAATTTCTGAAAAGGTGAAAGATAAGCGTGAGCAATATCAGAAGGAAGTAACGGACGAGGAAGAGTCGCTCCGCAAACAGGATAAAGACCTGCTGAAGCAAAAAGAAGTGCTGTCTGATAAGGCGTTTGAGCAGAAAGCGAAGGACTTTAGAAATCGTGTAGTGGAAGCACAGAAAATGGTGCAGGCGCGTCGCTCGCTGTTGGAAAAAGCCTATGCGGAATCCATGGAAAAAATTCGTGATAAAACCGTTGCGATTATTGAATCCATCGCCAAAAAGCGTGGCTTCGTTGCGGCTCTGCCAAAGTCGCAGGTGCTATTTGCCGTTGAAGGTTCCGACATCTCCGATGAGGTTCTGGAGAAGTTGAATGACGAGCTTCCAAGCGTGAAAGTGAGCATTAAAGACTAATATTTTCACGTGAGGTGAGGCTATGCCAACCCCCAAGCGCCAATTTTTTCATTATACCGGGGCAACCACATTGGGGGCATTGGCGGAGCTTTGCGGTGGTGAACTGGAAGATCCATCCACGGCGGACTGGCAGATTGAAGATGTTGCGCCGCTTTATCGCGCCGATGAAAATCATATCAGCTTTCTGGATAACCCGCGTTATGCGGATCAGTTGGAAGAAACACAGGCCGGTGCCTGCATTCTAAAGGAAGAATATCTTGACCGGCTTCCGGATGGCACGGCAGCACTGATTCATGAGAATCCCTATTATGCCTATTCGCTGGTTTCGGGGGCATTTTATGTTGCTCCGGAACCGGTGGAGCGCATTCACCCCACCGCACAAATAGACCCGACGGCGGTTGTTGGTGAGGGAACAATGGTGGGAGCCTATGCCGTGATCGGTGCGAATGTGGTGGTGGGTGCAAATTGTCAGATTGCTTCCAATGTTGCCATCACCCATGCGGAAATTGGAGATAATGTCATCATTCATCCGGGCGTGCGCATCGGGCAGGATGGGTTTGGCTTTGCCACGCACGAAGGAAGGCACCATAAAATCCC
>JAUIEX010000049.1 GCA_030429725.1 Alphaproteobacteria bacterium | reverse complement strand
AGGTGGGTATATATTACCGTCTTTGACATGATCTAATCCTTTGTTGAAATTGCTAAGTTCCAACAAAAACCTAAATCATCACCTGTTCCACTTCATCTGAAAATTGGGGATAACCGCTACAGCGATCCGCCGGATTCATCGCTGCGTTTCCAGCACTTCTTCACCAAGCGCGGCTGACCTAAGCGCCTTGATCTGGGAAGATTTCAGCCCGGGCTCCGGCATGTGCGGGTTATAGTCAATGTGGTTTGGCAGGTTAGGGTGAAGTGCTTTCACCAACTTTCTCACCTGTGCTTCCACCGCCGCTTCTGCCGTTTTGCGTTCCTCTTTCGTGGGCGTCACCTTTTTTGCCGAAGGAAACATGGAAAAGATGGAAATATCCCTGGCTTCCGTCTCACGCTCCTCACCCGGCTTATAGGCGTGAATTTCTTCCGCCTCCAGCATGCGCGCAATATCTGCCTTAATCTTCTCAATCAGCGCTTCTGCCACCAACTCCCCTTGTGAGATCAATGGAATCTCAGTCACGCCCTGATCGACAAATGCATTGGCAATCTGCTCCTTCATATAGGGGTAATGCGTGCAGAACATGCCGCAGGCCGTTGGTGTGTTTGTTGCCTGCTTCAGCAGCGTCTGCACATCTTCTGTCACCATCCCCTGCAAATCTTCAGCCGGTTCTGCATCATTCACTGCAAGCGCCCATTCTTTCGGGCCATGGGCATGCACTTCCAGCGTCACGCCAGCTTGGCCATGATGCTCGGCATGAATTCCTCCAGCATTTTTTGGTAAACGCCCGTTTCCACCGTATAGGGCGTGGCAAAAAAGGCCAGTGAAAGCACCTTGCCGCCCTCTTCCGTTTCCGTCACCTTGCCACTATGATAAAGCGCCTCGGCACTGGGCTGTAAAATCGGCATGATCTTATCCGTTTGCCGGGCGGCCAACTTCTCCGAATTGCTCTGATAATGGCTCTGATACGCTTCCGACGCCGTATTACACGCCACCACCACCTGATTGGGAACGCCGCGCCGCACTGCATCTTCCTTATCATCCGCCACCACCAGATTGCCCGCAATGCCAAGCAAAGCACCGGTTAAGCGCTTAATTTCCCGCGCATGCTCTTCGTCGGTTTTGCGCGCCGCATTGGCCCAGCGATCCTGATTCACATAATCACCAAGATGGGACAGGCGAAAATCCAGATTATACTTATTCTGCCATGCTGCCAGCTTTGGCGCCAGTGTGCCCAGCGCATCCAGCAACATCACCAACCCACCGGAGCCGGAATCCGCAAAGCGAATTTCATAGGGCTCCACCGATTGCGGGTTTGCCGTCTGCGTCGGCTGGCTGGTTTTCACAAAATTATCCATCACCCACCAGTTTAAACCATGATCGTTAAAAGAAACTTAAGAGGGCTGTTACCCCTTTTGCGTCACCGCCAAACCATGCTAAACACTGTTGTTAAATATGGGATCCGGTAACCATGCATCAACCCATCACATTTTCGGCCAAATTATGGGTCTATCACGGCGAGAAAGCCGCATGGCACTTCCTCACTCTGCCGGCGGAAGAGGCGGCACAGATCAGATTTTTTAACCCGCGCCCGGCTGGTTTCGGTGCGGTCAGGGTGCAGGTGAACATCGGCGGCTCCGAGTGGCAAACCTCCCTCTTTCCGGATAAAAAATCCGGCTCCTATTTCCTGCCGATCAAGGCCGCGATTCGGCATAATGAGCATCTAACCAGCGGCGATATCGTCACCGCCACGCTCCACGCGGTTGCGCCTTAAGCACCATTTCTGACGTGGTGACAAGAACCTCGTCAATGCCAGGAAAGCGCATCCTTCGGCCTAACGTGCTCCGAATGGCTTCGCCATCCGAAGCCCGAAGGATGGTTGTGGCGAGTGGACGCATTTCGAACCAATGAGGCGTTGAGGTTGGTTATTTTCCGGTTGTCTATTAGACAGAAAAGAAGAGGTATTTATTTTGTTGGATCAGGAGGACTTGAACCAAGTAGTCCCGCTAATCCAGAATAACTATTACTATCCCAACGGCCTGATGATTTTGGGTTTCTAATAAACTCCCACGCTTGATTAAGAAGACGACCATCCGTATTAAATATATTGGTTTCCGTAATTAAAAAGTGATGCACAGGAAATCTTGCCGACATCATGTTTGCGAGAGCCGTTTGATTATGATTAGAAACAATCATAATTGTACCTGCAAAAGGTAGATACCAATTTAGTATTTCGGTTCTCGTATCCAAATAGCCTAGGAGTTCATTTGTGGGCAATATCAGGGGATTAAAACTGATTATGTATGCTTTCATTGGCCCACTCCTTCGTTAGAAGTGGTTTCTAATAAGGCGGGATTAGGGATCAACTCTTGGTTTGCTGTAATTACTTCAACCTTTTCTCTTCCCTGCATCAATTGTATTTGTTGCTGTTGGAGTTGATACTCTTCTGACTGCAACCTGTTTGGGTCTTTAAAAGCAAAGTAAATATAAGCAGGTATAGGGCTAAGAACGCATATGGCACCAATAGATAGCAACCACCCTGCATAGTCTGACATAAAATATGCCGCTGGAAAACAAAGTAACCCTCCCAAAGCTGCCAGCCATAGCAATGGATTTAGAGCGCTGCTCCGCACATGAATTTGACCAAGCAAAGATTTTGTAATTTGTGAAATATCACTCATTTGGATTTGAACCTAAAATTATCAGGTAAAACAATAACTTTATTTTCAATCTAGTCAAGCAAGGAAAATTTTTGAACCCACAAAATAGGCCTAATCTTGAACCTGCGGCTATTGCCTAAAAACATGGTCGGAGTGGCGGGATTTGAACCCACGACCTTTTGTCCCCCAGACAAACGCGCTACCAGGCTGCGCTACACCCCGAACTCTATTACCGCAAACGCGCAAACGCCCGCTTGCCTGTTTACTTCCGCCGCTAAAAAACCACGAGCCAGAAGGCGAGTTTCTTTAGTCGGCAAAGCCGTTAGGCTCAATGTGAAGTTCAGTAGAACTTCACAGGAGCACCTATAAATATGCCCCACGCGATGCGTTCGCTATCGCTTAACTTTCGCTTCGGGGCTGCGCTACACCCCGAACTCTATTACCGCAAACGCGCAAACGCCCGCTTGCCTGTTTAATGCCCCACGCGATGCGTTCGCTATCGCTTAACTTTCGCTTCGGGGCGAGGAGCATTCACTAACCGCTTGGCGGCACTTCTGCAAGTAAATCCTGCGCACGCAAGGCCTTAACCAACTTCTTAAACGCATCTGCCCGGTGAGAAATGCCGTGCTTTTCCTCCGGGTTGATTTCCGCAAATGTCTGATGCATGCCGTCAGCGATGAAAATCGGGTCATAGCCAAAACCGCGCGTGCCACGCGGCGGAAAACTCAGCACACCGTTCACGCGCCCTTCCACGGCCACCGGCGGCGCGCCACCCGGCAACATCACCGCCAAAGCGCAGGCAAAATAGGCCGCCTGACCCTGCTCTTTGCCCGTCGCATCCAGCAGGCTGGTGCGAATCTTTTCCATTGCCATCGGGAAATCCCGGCGGGAGGTTCCTGCCTGCTCCGTATGCGCCTGCCCCTCGGCCACCTCCGCCCAACGCGCGGAATAAATCCCCGGCGCACCGCCCAGTGCCGGCACCACCAGCCCGGAATCATCCGCCAGCGCCGGCTTGCCTGTGCGCTCGGCAAAAAATTCCGCCTTAATCAGCGCGTTGCCCATAAAATCCGGCGCATCTTCCACCGGCTCTTCCGGCACCATTTCACCGCCATTAAACACCTGCACGCCATAAGGCGCCAGCAGGGCTGAAATTTCCTTCACCTTGCCCTGATTATGGGAAGCAATCACCAGCTCCGTTAAAGGCTTGCTCATGCTGCCACCCCTTCTTTCAGGCGTGCAATACCCATCAGATTATCGGCAAATTCCTGTGCGTCAAACGGCTGAAGATCGTCAATCCCCTCACCCACACCCACCGCATGCAGCGGCAGGCCATAATCCTTCGCCAGCGCCACCACCACACCGCCGCGTGCCGAGCCATCCAGCTTGGTCACAATCAGGCCGGAAATCTCCGCCAGCGCCTTGAATTCCTTTGCCTGCGAATGGGCATTCTGCCCGGTGGTGGCATCCAGCACCAGCACGGTATGATGCGGCGCATCGGCGTCCAGCTTGCCCAGCACCCGGCGAATCTTCGCCAGCTCTTCCATCAAACCCTGCTTGTTTTGCAGCCGCCCGGCCGTATCAATCAACAACACATCCACCTTTTCCTGCCTGGCCTGTTCCAGCGCATTAAACGCCACACTGGCCGGATCCTGATTGGGCTTGCCCGTCACCACCACGCAGCCCGCACGCTGCGCCCATATCTGAAGCTGCTCCACCGCAGCGGCGCGGAATGTGTCGCATGCCGCCATCATCACATGATTGCCCTCGGCCTTCAATTGCGCGGCCAGCTTACCCATGGTGGTGGTTTTGCCGTTGCCGTTGACTCCCACCATCAAGATCACCGTTGGCGCCGCACCCGCCACAGGCGCCAATGGCTGGGTTAAAGGCTTCAACAGCGCCGCCACATCATCGGCCAGCGCCTGTTTCACCTCTTCATCCGTCACTTCCTTCTCAAATTTATTTTTCCGCAGATGATCCACTAATTCTGCGGAGGCGGCCACCCCAATATCCGCCATAATCAATATATCTTCCAGCGCTTCCAGCGTTTCATTATCCAGCTTTTTTCTGGTAAAAACACCGGAGATACCCTCCGAAATTTTCGAAGAGCTTTTGGAAAGCCCGGTTTTCAGCTTTTTCAGCCAGCTCATCGCAGTTTCTCCTCGGAATATGGATCGCGCCCGCAGCATAACCCGGAATGCCGGGCACTGTCACCTGCATTATGGCACAAACCCATCTCTTTTGCTTTCATTTCAGGTGGTTTTATGCTATCAACCGCCCCCCATGAACAGTGCCGATACCAACCACTATGCCCCGCACAAGCCCCGCAGTGAAACGCGCATTGTGGTGGCAATGAGCGGCGGGGTCGATAGCAGCGTGGCCGCGGCCATGATGGCCGAAGCAGGCTATGAAACCATCGGCATCACCCTTCAGCTTTATGATGTGGGCGAGGCGCTGAAGAAGAAGGGCGCCTGCTGCGCCGGGCAGGATATTGACGATGCCCGCCATGTGTGTGAGCAGCTTGGCATCCCGCATTATGTGCTGAATTATGAAAATCTGTTTAAAGAATCCGTGATGGATGATTTTGCCGATACCTATCTGCGCGGGGAAACGCCCATTCCGTGCGTGCGCTGCAATCAATCCGTCAAATTTCGTGATCTGCTGAAAGTGGCCAAAGATTTGCAGGCCGACGCGCTTGTCACCGGGCATTATGTCCGGCGTTTGGAAGGAAAACATGGCGCAGAGCTTCATTCCGGAACCGATATAAATAAAGATCAGAGCTATTTTCTCTTCGCAACCACACAGGATCAGCTGGATTTTGTTCATTTTCCGCTGGGCGGTCAAACCAAGGATGAAACCCGGAAATTAGCCGAAAAATACGGCCTCCAAGTGGCGGATAAGCCGGATTCACAGGATATTTGCTTCGTGCCGAACGGCGATTATGCCAGCATTGTGGAAAAACTACGTCCCGGCGCGCTGGATAGCGGCGATATCGTGCATATTGAAACCGGCGACGTGCTGGGGCAGCATCAGGGTATCATCAATTACACGATCGGCCAGCGGCGCGGACTTGGCATTGGCGGTGGCGAGCCGCTTTATGTTATCAAAATCATTCCGGAAACGAAACAAGTATTGGTGGGCAATGAATCCCATCTGGATCAAACCGAGTTTGAGGTGCATGATCTCAACTGGCTTGCCACTAATATCCCCGCAGAGGGCATGGACGCAGAAGTCAAAATTCGCTCCACCCGCCCGCCGGCGCCGGCACGGATTTTTCCTGTCAATGGCAAAGAAAATGCCGCACGCATCCGCCTTCACCTCCCGCAAAAAGCCATTTCACCGGGGCAGGCCTGCGTGGCATATCACGGCAGCCGCGTGCTGGGCGGCGGCTGGATTACCAAATCCCATCTTGGCAGCCAGGTTCTTTAGCAGTGGCTAATCAATAGCAATGGCATCGTGCAGCGGCACGCGGGAGAGACGGCTCATTTCCTGCCGGTAGGCTTCC
The DNA here is from genome assembly GCA_030429725.1 of Alphaproteobacteria bacterium. Classification (GTDB taxonomy): domain Bacteria; phylum Pseudomonadota; class Alphaproteobacteria; order Rickettsiales; family UBA8987; genus JAUIEX01. The sequence continues at coordinate 5,913 of JAUIEX010000049.1, read as the reverse complement.
AGCATCGGGTTATATTCCAGCCCTTTAACAATCGACAGGCTGCGTAACGCCGCAAACACATGAATATCATCAAGAGATAATGCGCCATTGATGGCCTTTTCGTTCTTCACCAGCATGCCCAGCTCATCCAACCACTCATTGGCCTCTTGTTTCAGCATATCGGAATTGGCCAGATGCTCGTCAAAACTGCCGATCCTGGCTTCTTTTGTCTCAATGAAATAATCCCGCGCACTCTGCCGCGTAAATTCCGGCAGCGGAGCCTTTGCCCAGCGCGGCATGCAGAGCGGATAGAGCACTTCCAGAATGCCCGCCAGCCACAGCGTCACATCCGGCCGGGTGGTGCCGGTGAAAATACTCTCCGGCTGCAGGCGATCTATATAGAACACAATATCCATGCTTTCCGCCATATAGCTGCCATCATCCTTCTGCAGAATCGGCACCATCTTTTTGCCGATCATTTTTGTCGGCGTGGCCTCATCATCATTATGCAGCGTGGCCAGTTCCGGTTTGGTGCCGGTCAGGCCAAAAATCATCCGCGCCTTGGTGCAATAGGGGCAATGATCGTAAATATAAAGCTTCATACCTCGCCCTCATCCTCGGAATTTTCCTTAACTTCCCCACCGTCGGATGCTTCCGCTTCCGACAAAGGCTCATTTGTTCCGGATGCGGAACTATTGACGTCCGCAGGTTCGGCAGCGGCCATGCCCGCTTCTGTTTGCGTCATTTCACCACCGTCATCTGTTTCATTCTGAAGCGTTTCTTCCGCCATCTTCTGCGCGTCATCCACTCCCGCAGCATCAGAAACGGCACTTCCCGGCGCCGGCTCCTGCCAGTCCGTCGCACTCAGCGCCTCCAATACATGCTGCCAGCGCTCCGCCAACCGATGCTCCGTCTGCCCGTCCTGCCAGCGCACGCGGCAATCATACTGCGCCAGACTTTCATCCGGCTTCACGATAATTTCGCCGTCAAATGCCTGTTGCTCCAGCACGCGGCGCGTCCATTCCTTGGCCGCGTCCACCAGTTCCGGATTCACCTGAACCGTCAGCTTCGGCACATCGGCCAACATCGGCAACGCACGCTGCACCTGTTGTTGCACCAGCAATAAATGCTCATCATCCAACTGCCGGGCAACAACTTTCTCCGCAATGGCCTTGGCCAGCCCCACGGCGTAATGTTCCAGCTGCCGCATGGAATCCACCACCTGTTGGTTCAGCGTGGTCAGCTCCACCATCGCCTGCTGCAACTGTGCCTTCACCTGCTGCTCAAGTGCGAATTTCTCACTTTTCCCCTGCTCCAGACCATGCGCCATTCCTTCCGCCTTGCCCTGCGCCTGCCCTTCGGCACGCGCACGTTCCAGCTCTTCCCTGCTGAAGCTTTCTTCTACCGGCGGGGGCATGCCGCCCTTCCCCATCGGCACAAAAGGCTTAAGGCTTTCTGGTGGAATCACCGCGCCACCGGAACGACCATGCACCGGGTTGGAGAAATTTCGAAACGGGAAAGGATGCAGCGTCATCTCAGAATATACCCGGCAACCGACTAATAAACCATTTCATCGTCGGCATCCTCGCCATCCGGAATCACAATCTCACCGGCATCACTTAATTCTTTCGCCGTCATCACCACGGCCATCTGCGCCTCATCCACATCTTTCAGGCGCACCGGCCCCTTGGATTCCATATCTTCCTTCATAATTTTTGAGGCACGTTCGGACATGTTCCGGAAGAAGAGATCACGAATTTCGTCATTGGCTCCTTTCAGGGCAATCACCAGCTTTTCTTTATCCACCTTACGCAGAATCACCTGAATGCTTGCATCATCAATTTTGATCAGATCTTCGAAGGTAAACATCAGCTCACGGATACGGCTGGAGGCTTCAGGGTTATTTTTATCCAGTAAATCAAGAAATTTAGATTCACTCTGGCGGTCAAAATTATTGAAAACTTCCGCCATCATTTCCAGACTATCCTGCTTCTTGCCCGAATCCAGATTGCTCATAAACTCCGCCTGAAGAATCTTCTCCACGCTGGCAATCACCTCTTTCTTCACCGGCTCCATGGCAATCATCCGCTGAATCACATCCAGGGCAAAATCATCCGGCAGCACCGTCAACACCCGCGCCGCCTGCGATGTCCGCAGCTTGCTCAACACCAGCGCCGCCGTCTGCGGATATTCGTTACGCAAAAAGGATGCCAGCAAATCCTCGCTCACATTATTAAGCTTATCCCAGGTGTTCTTCCCAATCGGGCCGCTGATATCCTCCATGATATTGCCAACCCTGTCAGGCCCAAGAGCCGCTTCCAGAATCTTTTTAGCATTACCCACATCCCCCACCAGCGAAGCACCGGCAGACATCTGATCAATAAATTCGGAAAACAAACCCTCCACAATGGATTGCTCCACCGCGCCAAGACCCACCATTGCCTGTGAAATTTCACGAATTTCCTCTTCCGACATTTGGGTGAAGAGCTTGGACGAAACATTCTCATCCAGCGTCATCACAATCACCGCAGCCTTCTCCGCACCGCTCAGGCGGCCACCGCCCCGGTTTTGCTTAACAGCCGCCATCGCCTACTTCCTCAGCCATGTTCGGATCACCGCCAAAGTTTCTTCCGGATTGTTATCAATCAACTCATTAATCCGCTTTGCCGGGGCATTGCCCATATTGCTCTGGATCATCTCAACACTTACCGGCTGCCCCTCCGACATCACCATGTCATACTCCATCGCTGAAGCCGCCGGAAGACCGCCGGAAGAGGTCACCTGCAGGGCGCTATTTTCTTCCACGCCAACATCGTCCGCCGCCGTCACCTCAAAGGCGCGCTGCACCAGCGGGCGAATAATCAACATGATGGTCAGAATCGCAACAATTCCCACCATGAACGTCTTAATGATACTATCGAGATCACGAATCAGCCAGTCAAACGGCCCCTCTTCCATCAGGAAATCCGCCCCTTCATTGGTAAATTGCATATTGATGATTTCAACATTATCACCACGCTCCCTGTCATAGCCAATAGCTGTCTGCACCAGTGAGTTTAACTGCTCCAGCTCTTCATCCGTCCGCGGAATATACTGCTCAACCTCTTCATCATCACCACCTTCGCCGGCGGCAATCACCGTCTGGTAGCGGCCATCAATCAGCACGGCAACGGATAGTTTCTGGATTTTACCCACTTCCTGAATCTGATTCGTAACTTTACGCGAAATTTCAAAATTGGTCACCTCATCCGCTTTCTCCGTAGAGCTGGAATCCCCACCGACACCGCCGGCCGCGCCGGAAGGCAGATTATTCGCCACACTGACCGAACCGGCACCGCCATCGCGGGATGTGGCAACCTCTTCACTGGTCTGCACCGACCGCGCCACCGCACCATCGGGGTCATAAACCTCTTCATTCGTCACCACCCGGTCAAACGACATCGCCGCCGTGACCTGCGCCTGAACTTTGCCGACACCCACCACTTTCTCCAGCAGATTTTCAATTCGCTGGCGATAGCGCAACTCCACCTCAAGCTGCATTTCCGCTGCATTTTCAGGCGCCATCGCGCCGGCCTCGCCATTTTCCGCGCTGGCACCACGCGCCAAAATCTTGCCGTTACTATCCACCACCGTCACATCTTCCGCCTTCATGCCCGGCACAGCAGAACTGACCATATGGCGCACGGCGCGGGTTTCTTCGGCCGGCATCCGGCTTTGATCCTGCAGGTTCAATACCACGGAAGCGGATGGCCGCACCGCCTCGCGCTCAAATAAATTACGCTTTGGCATCACCAGATGCACCCGCGCACCGCGAATGGTCGACATGGAGCTGATCGTCCGCCCCAGCTCTCCCTCCAGCGCCCGCACCAGATTCACATTCAACACAAAATTCGAGGTTCCCATCGCCACATCGCGGTCAAACACCTCATATCCCACGATTGAACCTTTATTTGGTAGCCCTTTTTGCGCCAACTGCATCCGCACGCGCAAAACATCCGCGCTGTTGACCAGCACCTCACCACCACCGCTGGCAATCTGGAAACTTACCCCCATGGAGCCCAGCTCCGTGACAATCCTGCCCGCATCTTCCTGACTTAAATTGGTATAAAGCGGGGTCATCACCGGGCTGGAAAGGCGAAAAGAGAGAAAGGCGAATACCGCCAGAAGAATGGCGCCCACTACCGTTAACGTCACAATGCGAATCGAGCCCATATTTTGGAACGATTGCACCATTGCGTTCATAAACTTACCTCTTTTCTTTAGCCCAAAAGGCCACCACTCTCACCACCATGTTTAGCAACATCTAGCCAACATTCAAGTGGCAATCCACAATATGTAGTGATTTTATCCACCCGCCGCCGCTGCACCATATCCGCCATATTTTTCATCTACCTAGCATATTCATACTATCAATTTTAGCCCTTATGGTGGTATGTCTTTTGTATGACAGTCGATAAAAAAATGATTGATTTCGGTTATGAGCAAGTGCCCGTTGCCCAAAAGCAACAGCGCGTGCGCAGGGTGTTTGATTCAGTGGCCGCCAATTACGATATCATGAATGATGCGATGAGTGCCGGCATGCATCGCCTGTGGAAACGCCGTTTCATCCGCGCCGTGCCGGTGCATGACCATATCAACGTCTTAGATCTTGCCAGCGGCACCGGGGATATTGCCTTTCTCTTGCAGGATCGCATCCAAAAACACCATTATAACGGTCACATCACCCTTTCGGATATTAATGAAGCGATGCTGGAGGAAGGGCGCGCGCGCGCAGTGAACCGCAACCGCAGCTTTTTACCCTCACAAACGCCCCAATGCACGCTTAGCTGGCAGCTGGCCAATGCGGAAAGCCTGCCTTTTGGCGATCATAGCATGGATGTTGTGACCATGGCGTTTGGCATTCGCAACGTTACCCACCGCAGCACAGCTTTGCGCGAAATTGTCCGCGTTCTGAAACCCGGAGGGCAGTTTTTCTGCCTGGAATTCAGCCAGTTACCCAACAAAACCATGCAACTCCTCTATGACCGCTATTCCTTCACCGTCATCCCAAAATTAGGGCAATTGCTGGCCGGAGATCGCCATTCCTACCAATATCTGGTGGAAAGCATTCGCCAATTCCCCACCGCTGAAAAATTTGAATCCGAGATGATGGATGCCGGGTTTAAACACACTTCTTTTCAACGGCTAAATCACGGCATTGTTGCCATTCATACCGGCTGGGCCTTCTAAGACACTGTTAGCTAATTATAAAATGTTTTGGGGCTGGCATAAATCGTTGATTCGCAAGGCAAGATGCGTAGGGTTTAGTGGTTCTAGGTTCAAGTATCTTAACACAGCGAGCGGCAATTTATGCCGCAACCCTTCGGGCCATGCGACTGATTTTGTTAAATAACAGCGTCTAACCCGTAACAAAACTGCAACAAGATACTGCTAGGATGATCCTGAAGATACGAGAAGGATTAAGGAGAATCTCATGGCTATATCAACCAAACATTTCATCACCGCCGCCTTACTGGCCGCGTTGGTGATCATACTGCCGGAGCTGGCCTTCGCGCAGAATCTTAACGGTTCCATCGGGCGTCGTATGTGTAACATTGTGGCCGTGCTGGTCGGCCCTGCCGGTCAGGCCGTTGGAACGGCGGCCGTGGTCTTCCTCGGCATCGGTGCTTTCTTCGGTAAAGTCAACTGGGGTCTGGCACTCACCGTGTCCATCGGCATCATCGCCATCTTTGCTGCCACCACGATTGTTAATTCATTAAGCAGCAACCCATGGAACACGGCTGACTGTGCCGCACTGCCCATCATCTAAGCCTGTAACAAAACTGTAACAAAACTATGTCACTCTGTATTGAGTAATTGAGGAAAACAAGGAGAATCTCATGACTATATCAACCAAACATTTCATCACCGCCGCCTTACTGGGCGCGTTGGTAA